>DASSKL010000073.1 GCA_035690485.1 Mycobacteriales bacterium
CACTCCGGCGCAGCGGGAGACGCGAGCCGGCTGATCAGCCCAGGGCAGGCACCGGCTCCGGCAAGGGATACGGCTGCTCACCGCCGCCGTCGAGGTCCGGCCGGCTCTCGCCCGGGCGCCGGATCAGCGACACGACGACGACGAAAGCCACCGCGAGGATCCCGACGTTGACGGCGAACGCGCTGGTGAAGCCGTGCACGACTGCAGCAGGTGACAGGCCGCCGTGACCGACGGCGTACGACGCGGTCGCGCTGGTAGCGATCGTGTTCAGGAACGCGACTCCGAGCGAACCGCCGACCTGCTGCATCGTGTTGACCAGCGCCGATGCGGCGCCCGCATCGTGGTTCGGCACCCCGAGCAGGGCGGTCGACGACAACGGCACGAAGACGTGGCCCATGCCGAGACTGACGAGCAGCTCGGCCGGCACGACGTGCACGGCGTAGGACGACTCCGGCGACAGCTGCGTCAGCCACAGCATGCCGAGGGCGGCCGCCGCGAACCCGATCGAGGCGAGCACCCGCGGTCCGAACCTCGGAAGCGTGCGAGACGCGATCGTCGAGGAGGCGATGATCCCGGCCGGGAACGGCAGGAAGGCGATACCGGCCTTGAGCGCGGAGTAGTGCAGCACCTCCTGGAAATAGTAGGTCAGGAACAGGAACGTGCCGAACAGCGCGAGGGTGGACAGCAGGAACGCGGCGTAGGAGCCGCCGCGGTTGCGGTCGAGCACGACACGCAACGGCAGCATCGGGTTGGCCGCCCGGCGCTCCCACGCGACGAAACCGACGAGCAGCGCGACCGCGACGGCGACCAGCGTCAGGGTGAACGCTGCCGTCCACCCGTGCAGGGACGCCTCGGTGAACCCGTAGACGAGCAGGGCGAGACCGGAGGTGGCGACGAGCGCGCCGGGTAGGTCGAAGTGGCGGTCACCCTCGACGCGGCTCTCCTTGACCAGCGGGATGGCGGCGCACGCGACTGCGATGGCGATCGGCGTGTTGACGAGCAGCGTCCACCGCCACGACAGGTACTGCGTGAGCGCACCGCCGGCGATCAGGCCGAGCGCTCCGCCGGCGCCCGAGATGGCGCCGTAGACCGCGAAGGCCTTCGCGCGCTCGTGCGCCTCGGTGAACGTCGTGGTGACGAGTGACAGGACGGCCGGTGCAAGCACTGCCGCGAACACACCCTGGACGGCGCGAGCGCTGAACAACCAGGCCGGCGACTGTGCCAGCCCGCCGAACGCGGAAGCCGCGGCGAAGCCGAACAGACCGATCAGGAACGTGCGTTTGCGGCCGAGGTAGTCGGCGACGCGGCCGCCAAGCAGGAGCAGGCCGCCGAAGGTGAGCGTGTAGGAGGTGAGCGCCCACTGGCGCGAGGCGTCGGAGATGTGCAGCGCCTGCTGCGCATGCGGCAGCGCGATGTTCACGATCGACGCATCAAGAATGATCATCAGTTGGGCGAGGCCGATGACCCCGAGCGCGAGCCATCGCCGATCGCGAGGAGCAGGTGCCCGGGTCGCGGCAGCCCGGTCGAGTGTGGGTGCAGACATGCGGTTGTCTCCCTGACGAAGCGGATGATCCCTTGCGGATCGCCGAGCGGCGGCCTACGCTGGCGCCTAAGCGGAAGCAGCCTCCGTTAACTTACCGGAGGCACCCTCCGCTTTGTCAACGCCTTTCGTGATGTCTTTTTCGAGGCCGGGAGGAGCCGATGGGCCGCGCGCCGCGTGCCGACGCGTGCCGCAACCGCGACCGGCTGCTCGAGGCCGCCTCGGAGGCATTCGCCCGCGACGGTGTCGACGCGTCGCTTGAGAAGATCGCGAAGGCCGCAGGCGTGGGTATCGGCACGCTCTACCGGCACTTCCCCAACAAGGACGTGCTGATGGAGGCGGTCTACCGCCACAACCTCGACCAGATGCTGGCCGACGCCGACGAGCTGCTGGCCACCAAGCCGGCCGCCGAGGCGCTCGCCGAGTGGATGCAGCGCTTCGTCGCCTACGTGGCGACGAAGAAGGGCCTCGCCATGCATCTCAAGACCGTGGTGTCCGCCGACTCCGACCTGTTCACGAGCAGCCAGGAGCGGATGGGCGACACCATGCGGCGGATGGTGGAAGCCGGTGTCGCCGAGGGCGAGATCCGTCCCGACGTCGACCCGACCGACGTGCTGCGCGCCCTGGCCGGCGTGTGCATGACCAGCGACATGACGCAGTCACAGGAGCAGCCGTGCCGCATCGCACAGCTGCTGATGGACGGTCTGCGCTACGGCGCCGCGTCGGCAAGCCGCTGACCCACGCGACCGGGCATCCGCCGCGATCCAACCCCTAGGCTCGACCCCGTGAGGTGTACGCCGGGGTGACGCACGAGCCGTCCCTGCTGCTGGCTCTGGACCTGGCCGGCACCTTCGCATTCGGGCTCAACGGCGCGCTGACCGCGGTACGCGCCGTGCGGCTCGACATCGTCGGTGTCATCTCGCTCGGAATGGTCACGGCCCTGGGCGGCGGCATCATCCGCGACATCCTCATCAACGCGCTGCCGCCGGCCACCTTTCGCGACTGGCGCTACCTGTCGGTGGCGGCCGGCGGCGGGCTGGTCGCCTTCGCCGCCGGTCGCTGGTGGGATCGGCTGATGATGCCCATCACCGTGCTCGACGCTCTCGGGCTGAGCCTGTTCGCCGTCACCGGCTCGAGCAAGGCCCTGGGCTACGGTCTCGGCGTGGGGCAGGCGGTGATCCTGGGTGCCATCACCGGCGTGGGGGGCGGCACGCTGCGAGACGTGCTCATCCAGCGCGTGCCGACCGTGCTCACGAGCGGGCTCTACGCGATCCCCGCGCTGGTGGCGGCAGCCATCACCGTGGCGACGACCCGTGAGGGGGTCTACGGCGTACCCGCGGCTCTCGGCGCAGCCGCCGCGTGCTTCGTGATCCGCATGGTCGGGGTGCGCTACGGGCTCAACGCCCCCCGGCCACGTGGCGTCTCACCCGAGTAGGACGCGCTGACGGACTACGCAGCGGTGTCGCGACGATGCTGACGCTGCTTGGACCGTCCCGCGCGTAGCTGCCCCGGTGCGCGCCGGGCAGGTTGCGGTGACGACTGCAGCGGACGGACGGGGGTGCCGGACTCGGCGAGGCGGCGTACCTCCGAGTGGCCGGGATGGACGCGCGCCGACGTGGGCGTCACCTGCGCATCGCGATGCAGTCGGGTGACGGCGCGCTCCTGGTCCGGCTGGATGAAGGAGACCACGGTGCCTCGCGCACCGGCGCGTGCAGTGCGGCCCGACCGGTGCAGGTAGTCCTTGTGATCGTTCGGCGGGTCGAAGTGCATGACCAGGTCGACGTCGTCGACGTGGATACCGCGCGCCGCGACGTCGGTGGCCACCAGCACTCGAGGGTGGCCGTCGGCGAAGCCGGAGAGGGCTCGTTGGCGGGCGGGCTGAGAGAGACCGCCGTGGATCGCGGCGGCAGGCACCCCCGCCTTGCCCAGCTGCTTGGCGAGGCGGTCAGCACCGTGCTTGGTCCGGACGAATACGAGCGTGCGACCCGGTCGGGCGGCGATCTCGGCGGCGACCGCAACCTTGTCGCCGCCCTCCAGGAGGAACGCGTGGTGGTCCATCGCCTCGACCGGCGACGCCGCCGGTGCGACGGCATGCACGGCCGGCTCGCTGAGGTAGGCGCTGACCAGGCGGTCGACGCCGCGGTCGAGCGTCGCGGAGAACAGCAGTCGTTGCCCGTCGGCCGGCACGTCGTCGAGCAGCCGCACCACCGCGGGCAGGAAGCCGAGATCCGCCATGTGGTCGGCCTCGTCGAGAACGGCGACCGACACCGCGGACAGCGAACAGGCGCCGCGGTCGATCAGGTCGATCAGACGGCCGGGGGTGGCGATCACGATGTCGACGCCGCGTTCCAGCGCGGCGAGCTGCCGGCCGTACGGCGACCCGCCGAAGACCGCGACGATGCGCAGGTCGACCGCGTCGGCGAGCGGGCGCAGCGCGTCGGCGACCTGCATGGCGAGCTCACGGGTCGGGACGAGCACCAGGCCGCGCGGGTGGCGAGGCCTGGAACGCCGGCCGGACAAGCGCGCCAGCGTCGGCAGCCCGAAGGCGAGGGTCTTGCCGGAACCGGTCTGCGCACGGCCGAGCACGTCACGTCCCGCGATGGCGTCCGGGAGCGCGCGAGCCTGGATCGCGAACGGGGCGTTGATGCCGCGCCGGGCGAGCGCGTCCACCAGGACGGCGGGCAGCCCCGCCGCTGCGAAAGACGTCACCGGCGGCGCCTCGCGTGCCGACGCCTCGTCAAGCAGGCGCTCCAACGCGGATGGGGTGGGCTCGACGGCGGCGGCGGGAACGCTGCGCGGGTGCGGTCGGCGGCGAGGCCGCGATGACGACGTGGGTCGCCGCTGGTGTGGCGAAGACATGGGACGTGCTCCAACTCATCGATCGGCAGGCCACAAGGAGGCTCGCCAACACCGACGGGAACACTTCTTCTGCGACCTCGCGGGCGGCTCGCCCGCGGGAGACGACGGCGCGACGCACCGTCAGTGCCGCAAGGGTATCAGCGACGGTGCGCGATTCGTTGCGGCCTCGGGACCAACGGCCTATTGTTTCTCACAAGATGTCTCAGTAAAAAGTAGGTGTCGCACCGAGCGCGCGGAGAGGATTCCCTGTCGTGACCCACCCCATCACCGGCCGCGCAACGCGGCACGAGGAGTAGGCCGTGCTCCTCACCGACCTGCTCACGACCGAGCCGACCCACGAGTCGATCGGCGAGCTGCTGCACGAAGTCATCGACCCCGAGCTCGGCGTCAACATCATGGACCTCGGGCTCGTGCGCGAGATCGCCATCGCGGAGACCGGCGCGGTCGGGATCGCGATGACGTTGACGACGCCGGCCTGCCCGCTCGGGCCCTACATCACCGAGCAGATCCAGGACCTGCTGGGTCAGGTCACCACCGTCACCGACGTCGAGGTCGAGGTCGTCTGGAACCCCCCGTGGGACCCCGACCACGACATGACCGACTACGCCAAGCAGCTGCTCGGCTGGCGCCACTGACAAGGAGTGCACCATGCCCGCCACCACCGACATCGTCGCCGCGATCACCGGCCACCACGCCGAGCTCGAGGCGGCCCTCGACGCCCGCGTGGACGCGGTCGTCCGTGCCGCCCGCGACGGCGCCGACCCCGCTGCTGCGGTCGCCGAGCTTCGCGGCCTGCTCGACCACGACATCGTCCCGCACGCTCGCGCCGAGGAGGACGTGCTCTACGCCGCCGCCGTCACGCCGGACCTGCGCCCGCTCGTCACCGGCATGATCTTCGAGCACGAGACGCTGCTCGGGCTCGCCACCGACCTGGCCGGGGCGACCGCCGCGGTCGACTCGGCGTCCGTCGCCGCCGCGATCCGCGCGGTGTTCGTCGGCCACGTACGCCGCGAGAACGAGCTCCTGCTTCCTGCACTGGCCGCCGACCCCGCGGTCGACCTGCCGGCGCTGCTCCCGGTCATGCAGCAGCGGTTCGCGGACTACCGCGCCGTCGCGTCCTGACCCTGCCGCCGCCTGCCCGGTCGGCGGCGGCCCGTTACGGCAGGTGCGCCTGGTCCAGAGCGGACTGCAGCGACTGCCGGTAGCCGTCGGAGGTGTAGGTCGCGCCGGACACCGTGTCGATGTTCGCGCTCTGCGCCTGCAGGGCTTCTTGCCGCAGCTGCGGGCCGGCGTAGGAGCTGATCTCCTGGCTTCGTGGCGTGTCGTTGGGCAGCTGGAGAGCCTGCACGTCGGTGATGCGACCGCCGCTGACCCAGATCTCGACCTGCACCGGACCGTACGGCGTGTCTTCGGTCTGACCCGTGTAGGTCGTGGTCGTCGGCCGGGGACTGGGCGCCGGCGCGGCGCGGGTCGCGGCCGGCGCCGGGGCCGTCTTGACCGGTGCAGTCGCGGTCCGTGCGGCCGGTGCCCGCGATGCGGGCGCGCTCGCGGGCACCGCAGCGCGGACCGGCGCCACCACAGGACGCGACCGGGACGCCGGCTGGGCCGTTGCCGCGACGGGCGGGTGCGCCGGCGCGGCGGAGATCTTCGGCGCAGCCGTCGCGGGCGCGACGGCAACCGGCCGGGCGGCCGGCTCCGCCGGTGGGGCGGCCTGCTCGTAGCGCAGCAGCGCGACGATCGCGACGGTCGTGAGCCCCACAGCGACCGATGGGCGGACGCTCATGCGCTCACCACGCGAAGCTCTCCGTGTGGATGCGCGGGGCGGCGACCCCCGCAGCCTGCAGCAACGTGATCATCTCGCTCACGAGCCCCTCGGGACCACAGAGGTAGGCGTCGACCTCACCGGGCTCGGTGAGGAGTCGGGTCAGCTGGCCGGCCCGGAGGAACCGACGTACCTCCTCCTCGTGCCGGCCGCCGGCGAGGACGTGCAGGTCGACGTGGCCGGTCTGCGCCAGCCGGTCGAGCTCGGTCTGGAACCACGCCTGCCCGCGACCGCTGACGCGGTAGATCAGTGTGACGTGGGTCCGCGCACGCGCCGCTTCCTGGGCCATGGCGAGCATCGGGGCGATGCCGGAGCCGCCCGCGACGAGCACCAGGTGCCGCCCACGGGCGAGCCGGCGGGTGACCGCGCCGTAAGGCCCTTCGAGGATGACCGGGACGCCTTCGCGGAGTCGGTGCAGCGTGCTGGTGTGGTCACCCACCGGCTTCGCGGTCATCCGCAGCCATCGGCCGTTCGGTGCCTGCGACACCGAGAACGGGTGCGCGTGCCACCAGCCGGACGGGGTCAGGAAGCGCCAGCGGAAGTACTGGCCGCCCTCGATCGGCAGCCGCGACAGGTTGCGCCCGCCGACGTAGACGCTGACCGACCCGTCGGCCTCGGGGATGACGTCGACGACCCGGAACCGGTGCCGGCTCCACAGCAGGAGCGGGTCACCGACCCGGTAACGCAGCACGAGCAGCAGCACCACGACGTGCGCACCGATCCAGCCCGCGCGCATCGTCGCGTGCCGGGCGAACTGCGCACCGTCGACCAGCTGGTGGACGATCGCCAGCGCGATGCCGACGTAGGCCAGCAGGTGCAGGGTGTGCCACACCTCGTAGGGCAGCAGGCGGCGCAGCGGCTTCAACGACGTGACGACGACGAGCGCGACCAGCGCCAGCCCGACGGTGCCGAGCAGCACGTAGGGATAGGTGAGGACCAACGTCGCCGTCTCGTGCGAGACGGAGGCGTGGTCGTACGCCGCATAGCCCACGATCACCGCGCCGACGTGGACGGCGACGAGGCCCATGACGTAGGAGCCGAGCCAGCGATGCGCGCCGGTCAGCCAGTCGGTGCCCACCCGGCGCTCCAGCCAGGGAACCCTGGCCAGCAGCGCGACCTGTACGAGCAGCAGGTAGGCGGCGAGCATGCCGGCCGCCCGGGCGACGCCGACGAGCACGTCGCCGCCGCTGCGCACCGTCCGCGTGGCGGGGTCCTGCCACCACGGCACGAGCACCAGGAGAAAGCCGGTCGCGCAGGCGGCCGTCACCAGGAGCGCGGCCTCCCGCCGGCTCAACGCGACGCTCGCCGCAGGCCCGGGGCGCACCGCCGTCATCGCCGGTCGCCGCCCGTCGAGTGACCTGCGGACCGTGCAGCGATCAACGGCGGACCGCCAGGTTCACGACCGTCCCAACGACGAGACGGGTGCGGAGGAAACAGACCCGCGATGAGGGGTCGCGGTCATGCCTTGCGAGTCGTCGTGGATCCGGTCGAACTCGTGGTGGTGAAACGCGCGAACGCTGCCGTCGGTCCACCCGCCCGCGAGGTGCAGGACCAGCACCCCGATGGCCGCGCCCAGGGCCAGCGTCCCGAGCATGACGACGCCCCGGCCCACGGACCCGGGCACCCGCCGACGGTGCGGTCTTCCGCCCGCCGCGACCTGCACCGCCGGGACAGTGCGCGCGAGCACGTGCAGGCCCGTTGCGACCAGCCAGGCGATGAACGACGCCTGGTGCACGGTGAGCGGGCTGATCCGAAAGCCGACCACGCTGCCCAGCGAGCTGAACGCCCCGTCTCCCAGGGGGACGAGCGCGAGACCGCTGCCCACCACGGCGAGACCGGTCAGGACGACCAGTGGGCCGAGCACCCGCAGGACCAGCGGCGGCGGCCCAGCGGCGCGGTAGGCCGATGCGCCCAAGTAGTAGCGCACGATGCGCCAGCCGGTCGTCGCCGTCTTCAGCAGCACCAGCGGGATGAGGAACGCGCCGAGCAAGATGTGGATGTTGATCATCGCGTTCAGCGACAGCAACGTGAAGCACTCGACGAGGAACGCGACGAGTAGGAAGAGCCCCGCCCAGGCGGTCAGGCGCGCGTTGCCGGCGGGACCCCCGGTGTGCGGGGCCACCGGGTCCTCTCGATGGGCGGTGCCCATCGCCGTCGTGACGACGTCGTTGAGCACCGGCGGGAGCCCCGTCTCGGACGCGAACTGCTGCATGCCTCTCCTCAGTCGACCCGGATCTCACCGGACACGACGTGTACCGGGATGCCGTCGAGCGGCGCCGGCGGCGGCCCACCGAGGACCTGGCCGGTCTTCGCGTCGTACGTGCCGCCATGGCAGGGGCAGACGAACTCCTCGCTGGACGGGTCGAAGTCCACGGTGCAGCCGGCGTGGGTGCACACGGCCGAGAAGGCGACGAAGCGATCGCTGCTCGCGTGCACGACCCAGGCGGGCTGGCCGCTGGCCGGGTCGGTGAAGCTGCGGGCTTGGCCGACGGGCACCGCCGAGACGGGACCGACCGCGGTCCCCGGCGGTGGGGCAGCGGGCGCGGTCGGCCGGGATGTCGTCGCCGAGGACGTCGCGGATGGCTGCGGCGTCGCCCGCCGCGACGTGGGCAATGCTCGACGTTGCGTGCTCGTGGTGCCGCCGGCAAGGCGACCGGCTGCCGCGGTCAGCCCGCCGCCGGCTCCGGCGACGACCGCGACGAGAGCCGCGACCCGCGCGCGCCCGAGGAGGGTCCGCCGGTCGATCTCGTCGCGAGCCGCCGGCGACAGCGGCTCGCGGACCGGGAAGACCGGGCAGTCGGCACGGCGGCCGCACTCGCCGGAGGGTCGAAGCCCGCAGCTCGACCCGTGGGCGCACAGCTGGCGCAGCCGCGGGACCTCGACGCCGACGACGGCCGGTAGCCCGCCGACCCCGGTCGACAACCGGGCCCGCTCGGTCAGCCAGCCGTCGACGCTGAGGACCCCGCCGGCCCCGAAGCCGACCAGGATCGTCCACGCGAACAGGAAGACGATGTCCGAGCCGTAGTAGTAAGGCGTGGTGTTCCAGCTGACGGTGAGCAGGAACGTCAGCGACAGCAGCATCCCGCCGATCGCCGCGAGCCGGGTGAAGAGGCCGAGCAGCGCGCCCACGCCCACGGCGAGCTCGCCGAAGGCGATGAGCAGGCCCACCAGAGTCGGCGCGTGCGCCGACAGCTGCAGCAGCGGCCCGATCGGGCTGGTCGCCTGCAACGAGTGCATCTGCCCGACGACCGACGCCGGGTTGTGCGGGTCGAGGTACGCCGGATTGGCGAGCTTCTGCAGGCCGGCGTACATGAACGTCACCGCAAGGAAGCCGCGCAGGGGCAGGATCAACCAGCCGGGTTGCCGCAGCCCGAGCTCGGTCCAACGGCGACCGGCCAACCACGCGGGGGGCGCCGGCGGCGGCGCGGTGCGCACCGCCGATGTCTGCCCCGTCCGCTGGAACGTCACGACCCCAGAGTGACGCGGCGGTGACTAAGAAGTCGTTCAGCGCGGCGCGCCGGCGATGCCGCGGCCGTACCGTTGCACCGTGACGGCACCGGGCGACGCGCTGACCGGCGTCCGGGTGCTGCTGGTCGAGGACGACCGATCGATCGCGCAACAGCTGACCCGCGGGCTCGAGCGGGCCGGCTGCTCCGTCATCGCCGTCCGGACCGGATCCGAAGCGCTGCAGCACTCGGAGGCCGACCTGATCCTGCTCGACCTCGGCCTGCCGGACGTCGACGGCATGCCCCTCTGCGCCCAGCTGCGCGGCTGCACGGACGCGCCGATCATCGTCGTCACGGCGCGAGACGCCGAGCCCGACCGGGTTCGCGCCCTGGACAGCGGTGCCGATGACTACGTGGTCAAGCCGTTCGGGTTCGCCGAGCTGATGGCGCGGATGCGAGCAGTGCTGCGCCGGGCGGAGCGCAGCCAGCCGACCCTCCTCCGGTACGGGCCGCTGTCGGTCGACCTCGACGGCCGGCGCGTCGAGGTGGACGGCGCGTCGGTGGTGCTGACCGGCAAGGAGTTCGACATCCTCTCGTGTCTGATCACCGAGCCCGGCCGAGTGGTCAGCCGCGAGGAGATCTTCGACCGGGCCTGGGACGAGCACTGGTATGGCCCCACCCGGGTGCTCGACGTCCACATCGCGGCCTTGCGGCGCAAGCTCGGCGACCCATCGCTCATCGAGACCGTCTACGGGCGCGGGTTCCGGTTGCGGGCACCGTGACCCGCCGCATCCTGGCGGGGTTCCTCGGTCTGCTCATCGGCGTGCTCGCGCTCATCGTCGTACCTCTCGGTGCGGATCTCTCCGCGCAGCACCGGCGCGACTTTCAAGACGCCGTGAACGGGACCGCAGCGTCTCTCGCGGCGGTCGCGGAGGAGCGGCTGGGCGACCGGGCGGACCCGAAAGATCGCGGGCTGATCACCCTGCAGGCCCACCCCGGCGACACCGTCATCCTGCTCGACGACCGTGGCAACGTCTTGGTCGCCGAAGGTGCCCACGCGACCCAGGCGGCCATCCGAGCCGTCCGGGCCGGCCGCGCGCCCGAGGTCGTCGACACCGTCACCGCGGTGGCGACGGTGGGCCCGAAGGCGCACCCCGAGGGGAGGCTCGTGCTCGTGCGTGCGGCCGAGCCGCTCGACCGCCGGATCGAGCGGCTCTGGGCAGGGCTGAGCGCCGCGGCCGCACTGGCCCTGGCGGTCGGCGCGCTCGTCGCCGTCGGCCTGGCCCGCTGGATCGCCCGTCCGTTGCGGGATCTTCGCGGCGCAGCGATGCGCATGGGCGGTGGCGACATCACGGCTCGCGCCGGTGGGACCAATGGGCCGCCGGAGGTGCGCGAGCTCTCGCGCGCGTTCGACGAGATGGCCGCACGGATCGGCTCGCTCCTCGACAGTCACCGCATCATGACGCTCGACGTGTCGCATCAGCTGCGCACCCCGCTGGCCGCCTTGCGGCTGCGGTTGGAGCTGCTCGCCGACGACGTCCCGGGCGATCTGCGCAGTGAGCTCCACGGCGCCCTGCGCGAGATCGGCCGGCTCACCCGGCTCGCCGACGGCCTCCTCGCGGTCGCCCGGGCCGAGGAGATGGTCACCCATCCCGAGTCGGTCGACGTGCGTGGAATCGTGGAGGAGCGCGTCGAGCTGTGGGAACCCGCCTCCAAGGAGTGTGGGGTCACCTTGACGACCGCGGTGGGGCCGGCCCGTGCCTGGGCGACACCGGGCCACCTCGACCAGGTGCTCGACAACCTGCTCGCCAACGCGCTCGAGGCCCTCGGCCCGGGCAACCACATCGCGGTGACGGCCCGGGTGGCGGACGGCAGCGTCGTCATCTCCGTAGCCGACGACGGCCCGGGCCTGACCCAGCCGCAGCGCGACGCGGCGTTCAACCGGTTCGTCAGCGGCCGCTCGCAGCCGTCGAGCTCCGGGCTGGGGCTCGCCATCGTGGCGCGACTCGTCGCGGCCGACCACGGCAGCGCAGAGCTGCACGAGACCCCGGGCGGCGGCCTGACGGCGGTCGTCCGGCTGCCGAGCGGCCGGCCGCGATAGCCCGGCGCCCGCAGGTGACCGACGGCGGCGCGGGCATTTCGGCGGCCCGGAGTGTCACGGCCGCGAAACGGGAAACAATCCGCACGGCCTCAGACAGCAGTCGCCGCCGCCCAGGCGGCATGCCCGTAGCCTGGCGCGCCTGCCGAAGTCGCCGTTCGTCTCGATGCGTGCGCTGCGAATCCTCGCGCAGTACCACCGGCCGGGGTTCCACTCCAACGACCGCGACACCACGCGGCTGATCGCCGACTGGAAGCAGGCGCTCTTCGGCAGGGACGGGCAGCTGACCGGGCTCCTCGCCGGCTAGCGGCAGCACCACCCCACCTCGAGCACCCGGCACGGTCAGGCCGCCGTCCGACCGCCCGGCTGCGGCGCGCAGCGAGATTAGAGTGGCCGGGGGATGGGGGGCAGAACGTGTTGTTGACCCTGGTGCGCCGCTACCTCGCGCCCTACCGGACGTGGCTGCTGGGGATCGTCGCACTGCAGTTCGTGGCGACGGTGGCAGCGTTGTACCTGCCCAGCCTGAACGCCGACATCATCGACTTCGGCGTGATCACGGGCGACACCGGCTACATCCTCAGCCACGGCGGCATCATGCTCGCGGTCGCCCTCGTGCAGATCGGCTGCTCGGTCGCAGCCGTCTACTGCTCGGCCCGCACCGCGATGGCCTTCGGCCGCGACGTCCGGGCCGGCATGTTCCACCAGGTGGGGTCGTTCTCGGCCCGTGAGGTGCAGCACTTCGGGGCGCCGTCGCTGATCACGCGCGAGACCAACGACGTGCAGCAGGTCCAGCTGCTCGTGCTGATGTCGTTCACGATGATGGTGATGGCCCCGATCATGATGATCGGCGGCATCGTGATGGCGATACACGTCAACCTCGGCCTGTCGTGGCTGATCGCCGCCTCGGTGCCGATCCTCGTCGTGGCGATCGGATTCATCGTCACGCACATGGTGCCGAGCTTCCGGTTGATGCAGGTCCGGATCGACGAAGTCAACCGCCTGCTGCGTGAGCAGATCACCGGGGTTCGGGTGGTGCGAGCCTTCGTCCGCGAGCCCGAGGAGACCGAGCGTTTCCGTCTCGCCAACGGCGACCTGACCGACGTCTCGATCAGCGCCGGCCGGTGGATGGCTGCGATGTTCCCCACCGTCATGGTCGTCGCGAACCTGTCGTCGGTGGCCGTGCTCTGGTTCGGCGGGCATCGAATCGACGCCGGGCACATGCAGGTCGGCGCGCTGACGGCGTACCTGTCCTACCTGATGCAGATCCTCATGTCCGTGATGATGGGCACGTTCATGATGATGATGATCCCGCGCGCGGCGGTGTGCGCCGAACGGATCGTCGAGGTGCTCGACACCGACACCTCCGTCGTGCCTCCGGCGCAGCCGGTCACCGAGATCGTCGAGCCGACCACCTTGCGCTTCGACGAGGTCGAGTTCACCTACCCCGGCGCCGACGTCCCCGTCGTCCGGGGAGTGAGCTTCGCGGCCGCGCCCGGCCAGACGGTGGCGATCATCGGCTCGACCGGCGCCGGCAAGTCGACGCTGCTCAACCTGGTGCCCAGGCTGTTCGACGCGACCGCGGGCACGGTTTCCGTGGGGGGCGTGGACGTACGGCGGCTGGACCCCGACCTGCTGTGGTCGAAGCTGGGGCTGATCCCCCAGAAGGCGTTCCTGTTCTCCGGGACGGTGGCCTCGAACCTGCGCTACGGCAAGGAGGACGCGAGTCCGGACGAGATGTGGGCGGCCCTGGAGATCGCCCAGGCACGCGACTTCGTCGAACTCATGCCTGAAGGGCTCGAGGCGCGCGTCGCGCAAGGAGGCACCAACCTCAGCGGTGGCCAGCGCCAACGCCTCGCGATCGCCCGTGCGCTCATCCGGCGACCGGACATCTACCTGTTCGACGACTCCTTCTCCGCCCTCGACCTGACGACCGACGCACGGCTCCGGGCGGCGCTGCGCCCGGTGACCCGCGACGCCACGGTGGTGATCGTGGCCCAACGGGTGTCGACCATCCGCGACGCCGACCTGATCCTCGTGATGGAGGACGGCGCGCTGGTCGGCACCGGCACGCACGCGCAGCTGCTCGAGACCTGCGCGACGTACCAGGAGATCGTCGAGTCCCAGCTCAGCGCCGAGGAAGCAGCCTGATGAGCCGATCCGGCGGCAACGGCTCGGACCCTGCGGAGGGCCGGCCCGCCGGCGTACCAGCGGGAAGTCCTCCTGCCGGGCACGAGACCGGCCGGCTCAAGGAGACCGAACGGGTCCAGACCGGCGGACCGGGCGGTGGCCGGTGGGGCAGCGGGCTGGTCGGCCAGAAGGCCTCGTCGTTCGGGCCGTCGGCCAGACGGCTCGTCGGGCGCATGCGCCCCGATCGCGTCAAGGTCGTCGGCGTGGTGCTGCTCACCATCTTCAGCGTGGCACTGACCGCACTCGGTCCCAAGCTTCTCGGCCGCGCCACCGACCTCATCTTCGGCGGCGTGATCGGCAGGGAGGTGCTGCCGCACGCCACCAAGGCCCAGGCGATCGCTCGCCTCGATGCGTCGGGCAACCACACGAGGGCGAGCCTGCTCTCGTCGATGCACCTGACGCTGGGGGTCGACTTCGGGTCGGTCGGCCGGGTGCTGCTGTTCGCCGTGCTCGTCTACGCCGGTGCGGCGGTGCTGAGCTTCGTGCAGGGCTACCTGCTCAACGACGTCGTGCAGAACACCGTGCGCCGGATGCGGGCGGACGTGGAGGAGAAGGTCCACGCCCTGCCGCTCAGCTACTTCGACCGCCAACCCCGTGGCGAGCTGCTGAGCAGGGTGACCAACGACATCGACAACATCAGCCAGAGCCTGCAGCAGACGATGAGCCAGCTGTTGACCAGCCTGCTGACGGTCGTGGCCGTGCTGAGCATGATGTTCTGGATCTCCTGGCTGCTCGCGCTGGTCGCACTGGTGTCGGTGCCGGCCTCGATGGCGCTGGCGCGCGTGGTCATGCGTCGCTCCCAGCCCATGTTCATCGACCAGTGGCGCCGCACCGGCCGGCTCAACTCCCACATCGAGGAGACCTTCACCGGCCACGAGCTGGTCAAGGTCTTCGGTAAGCGGCGCGAGGTCGAGAAGGTCTTCGCGACCGAGAACGAAGCGCTCTACAAGTCGTCGTTCGGCGCGCAGTTCGTCAGCGGCCTGATCATGCCGCTGATGATGTTCGTCGGGAACCTGAACTACGTCGTCATCGCGGTGGTCGGCGGGCTACGCGTCGCGCACGGGTCGATGTCCCTGGGAGACATCCAGGCATTCATCCAGTACTCGCGCCAGTTCACCCAGCCGCTGACCCAGGTCGCCTCGATGGCCAACCTGCTGCAGTCCGGTGTCGCCTCCGCGGAGCGGGTCTTCGAGCTGCTCGACGCTCCCGAGGAACCCGCCGACGCCACAGGCAGCGCCGCGCCCGAGCGGCACGGCGAGGTCCGCTTCGCGCACGTGTCGTTCTCCTACGACCCGAGCAAGCCGCTCATCAAGGACCTGTCCCTCGTCGCCCAGCCCGGCCAGACCGTCGCCATAGTCGGGCCCACCGGCGCAGGCAAGACCACGCTGGTCAACCTGATCATGCGGTTCTACGACGTGAATGGCGGTCGGATCACCCTCGACGGGGTGGACATCACGTCGATGCCACGCTCGGCGCTGCGCCGCCAGATCGGCATGGTGCTGCAGGACACCTGGCTGTTCGAAGGCACCATCCGGGACAACATCGCCTACGGCAGACCGGACGCCTCCGAGGACGAGATCCGCACCGCCGCCCGAGCGACCTTCGTCGACAGGTTCGTGCACTCGCTGCCCGACGGCTACGACACCAGGGTCGACGAGGAGGGCTCCAACCTGTCGTCGGGCGAGCGCCAGCTGGTGACGATCGCGCGGGCCTTCCTCGCGAGTCCGGAGCTGCTGATCCTGGACGAGGCCACCTCGTCGGTCGACACCCGGACGGAGCTGCTGCTGCAGCACGCGATGAGCGCGTTGCGCACCGACCGCACGTCGTTCGTGATCGCGCACCGCCTGTCCACGATCCGCGACGCCGACCTGATCCTGGTGATGGAGCACGGCGAGATCGTCGAGCACGGCACCCACCAGACGCTGCTGCAGGCCGACGGGGCCTACGCACGGCTCTACCAGTCGCAGTTCGCAGCGACCGGCGAGGCGCTGACGCACTGAGCGCAACCCGTGCTGAGCCTGAACCTGGGCTGCCACCTGCTCGATGCGACCACTTCGGCTCGACGGTGGAGTGAACCGCCTGCGCGACGATCCAGCGGCCCGGACCTCTCGGCCGGGAACGCTACCGTCAATCCCGCACCGGAAACCGTATCGACCTGGCAGGATGGCGCGGTGCTGCTTGACTCACTGTCGGTCGATCCCGGCTCGTTCTCGGCGACCGGATGGTCCGTGGAGCCGCAGGGCGCCTGCCGAGGCGACGTGTGTGTGCCGTTGCCGGTCGAGGCAAGGGTCGCGGGCGGCGCGATCGACGTAACCGTGGTCGCGGAGCGCCTGGGGATGCCCCTTGTGCACGACGCCGAGCATGAGCTCTGGGCACTCGGGCCGGCCACGGTGGGCGGTAGAGCGCTTGCGACGGCTACCGCTGCAGAGCTGACGCTGCCCGACCTCGATGGGCGGCCGTTCACCCTGTCATCGTTGCGGGGCCGCAAGGTGCTGCTGCTGGCCTGGGCGTCCTGGTGAGGCTGCCGTGACGACCTGCCCGGGTGGCAGGCAGTGCGCGAGGAGATCTACCCGCAGGGCGCCGAGGTGGTCACGGTCGCCCTCGACCTGGGCGGCCCCGAGGCCGCGCGCCCGTGGATCGAGAAGGCGCGACCACAGCACCCGTCGCTGATCGACCAGGCGCACAACACCGACGAGAAGTTCGGCTTCGTCAACGTGCCCAACGCCGTGTGGATCGACGAGGCCGGGACGATCGTGCGACCCGCCCACGCCGCGCACGTGCAACGGTCGCCGCTGCGGGACATGGACGTCCCCGAGGGGCTGGGCCGGCTCGGCGAGATGCTGACCGAGGTCAAGAAGATCCGAACCGATCCGGATGGGTACCTGCGCGCGCTGCGCGACTGGGTGTCCCGCGGCGCCGACAGCCGGTATGCCATGTCACCGGACGAGGTGGTGGCGGCCGCACGCCCCCAACCGCGCGAGCACGCCGAGGCGGCAGCGTGCTTCGAGATCGGCCAGCACCTGTGGCGAGCCGGCGACACGGACGCAGCGGTGCGGTGGTTTCGACGCGCACACGAGCTGCACCCGGCGAACTGGACCTACAAGCGGCAGGCCTGGACCCTCGCCACCACGGCCCCCGGCGAGCCGTCGGACCTCGTCCAAGGACCGACGGACGTCTACCCGGGCAACTGGCTCGACGACGTCCGCGCCATCGGTGCGGAGAACTACTACGACGTGCTGGACGACTGACCGCGCCCGTCAGGCGCTAGCCGCGGGCCGACGACAGGGGGCGGCCGCTGCCGTCACTGCTGTGGCCGACCGGATACTTGCTCGCGTCAGTGGTGAACTCCGGCGTGCCATAGGTCACGAGCCGCTTCTTCAAGACGCGGATCGCGTAGGCGTCGCACACGCCTCGTAGTCCGGGCAGCTTGCTGGCGGCGATGACTGCCGCGTTGCGACCAAGGATGAACGGCGCCGTGACACCGACGACCGCGACATCGAGCAGCCGCAGCCGCACACCCATCCCGGCTGCCGCTGCCCGGTTGCCGTTGCAGAAGGCGCGGACGAACCCGACCTTGCTCCAGCACTTCTCGATGAACTCGACCGCGCGGTCGTACGGCGTGTGTCCCGGCCGGACGTAGGCGGCCATGGTCGACCGGACGAGCGCACCGCAGGTCGCATCGTCGAACCCGTCCCGCAGCAACGCGCCGCGCGCGTGGAAGACGTCGACGATCTCCTGCGGGTCGGTGGGGAGGAGGTCCTTGGGCAGGCCGAGCAGGAAGCACCGGTAGCGGCTGAACTCGAGCACGGCGCGCTCGTCTGCGTTGAACTCCGTGCCGCCTCGGCGCAGGACTGCGGCCGCGAGCATGTACATGTTGATCAGCCCGGCCGGCATCTGGTCGACCTGCGGGACGGGTACGCCGTAGATCCCCGCGTCCCACTTGTCGGAGCGCTTCAGCGCGTTGAACCGCACCATCGAGTGCATGAGGCGGACCATCGCCGCCGCCTCGAAGCCCGGCCCGTGGCGCTCCAGCGCGCCGGGCATCGTGGTCACCGCGAAGAAGCTCGACGTCTCGTTGACCCGGTGCGCCGCGCGCGTGCCGGACAGCGCCCCGGTAAGCGCCATCGGAAGCGCGGCGTAGCTGTTGATGAACGTCCCGAGGAACACGCCGCGAATCACGAAGGGCGCCACGAACGCCGACGGGATCCGGGCCTGCCGAGCACCCTCCTCGACCAGGCGCATGTCAACCCAGTCCGGGGTCGCCTCCATCGACGCGATGAACGCCCGCAGCTCGTCGGGCGCATCCGGCACGGAGTCGACCCCTTCACGGCACGCCTGCCGCAGCATGCCGATCAACCCGGGCACGCCGTAGCGCCCGACGAGCGAGGCGTAGGGGTCGGCGACCACGTCGCCGAGCATCGTCGCGGTCGCCACCAGCTCGACGATTCGCTCGTTGCCGAGGATCTGCTCCCGGTCGGCGACCCATGACGGCAGCGCCGCGGTCTCCTCGGGGTCCGCCGTGTGCCGGTAGGGCAACCGACCGAAGTCGATGTCGCCGTACAGCTCTGGCTGCAGCACCGCCTGGCTGCGGACGCGCGCGGCCAGCTCTGGGTAGTGGAGCGTCATCGACACCTCTGCTCGGGCACGGTTCGACCGGTCAAATTTCACTGTGTAAGTTGATACTGTCAGATCGTAAGTTACGCTGTCAACGTGGCTGCAACCGCAACGCCGCGCACGCGGATGAAGGCGGAAGAGCGTCGCGAGCAGATCCTGGACGTGACCCACGAGATCGTCGACGCCGAGGGCTTTCACGCGGCGACCCCTGCCCGGATCGCCGAGGCGGCCGGCGTCACCCGGCCGGTGCTCTACCAGCAGTTCGGTGACCTCGGCGGCTTGTTCGTCGCGCTGATCGACCGGGAGGCAGAGCGGGCCGCAAAGCAGTTCACCGAGGCGATCGCCGAGCCGGACGAGGAAGCCGACTCCGACCCGTTCCTGCACGCCTTCGACGGTGCCCTGCGGGCGATCGACACCCATCCGGCGACCTGGCGGCTGTTCCTGGTCCCACCCGAGGGTGCGCCGCCGGAGCTGCACCAACGTGTCGCCGTGTCACAGGACGGCGTGCGTCTCTACCTCACCCAGCAGCTGCTCCGGCTCTTCCCCGAGCTCCCGGACCCCGACTACACCGCTCGGATCATCTTCGCCACCGGCCGAGAGCTGCTCTACCTGCGGCTCACCGATCCCGAGGCAACCAACGAACGCCTGCGATCCGTGGTCAGGCATCTGCGCACTCTCACGGTGCAGGACTAGCCATGGGTACGCCGTAGAGCGGGCACGGCCGGCCGGCTGCCTGTCCGGACGTGTTGGCCTGGAGACGTCGTGAGAAGGTCGCCTCGTGAGGCTGCAGTCAGCTGCTCGGCAACGACCATGAGCTGGGCGGACGCCTGTCCTTTGGCCGATCTGGCCGACGAGCTGCCGGCGGGCGTGGTCGTCGACGGCGTGGCCGTCTGCCTGGTCCGGCTGGCGCACGAGGTCTTCGCCGTACACGACGAGTGCACCCACGAGGCGGTGCCCCTGTCGGAGGGCGACGTCGAGGACGGCACGATCGAGTGCTGGCGGCACGGCTCCCGGTTCGATCTGCGCACCGGTGCCGTACTCAACCCACCGGCCGTCAAGCCGGTGGCGACCTACGCCACCCGCGTGAATGGCGGGACCGTGCAGGTCGACGTGGGCGCCTGAGACGAGGGAGGAACCCATGCCCGTATCCGAGTGGCGGTCGGCGGTCCGGTTCGACGACCACGGTCCGGGCGTGACCGTGCTGCACGAGTCGGCGGAGCTCAAGGTCGTGCTCGTGGGACTGCGGGCCGGACAGCAGCTACCGGTCCACCCGGGACCCGCGGCATCGTTCACGTTTCTCAACGGGGAAGCGGTCATGGTCGTCGGAGACGTCGAGGTCCCCGTCGCGGCCGGAGGCATCGTCATCGTGCCGACCGGTGCCAACCGTGCGGTACGTGCGATCACCGACACGGTGTTCCTCGGAAACCTCGGCGACCCGGGCTCGGAGCAAGGGCCCCACTGAGCAGCGTCAGTCGCCCGAGTTGCTGCGACGGGTGACCCGGGCGCGCCACATGCCGGGCCCTTCGAGCTCGTAGACCCAGACGTGCGAGTCCGGGGAGCGGGAGTTCTGCCGCCTCCACAGCGGGTGCAGGTCGCCGCGCGCCTGCAGGCGAACAACCTCGCCGGGACGCATCCAGGTGAGCCGTTGCAGCACCATCCGCTCACGGTGCCGGGCCGGCAGCGCATCGAGATCGATGTCGCCGGCGAACAGCAACGGCAGCGCCCAGCCCTGCTGGTCGACTTCGGTCGCCGGCTCCGGGCCGTGGTCGGCGACCCAGGTCTCCTCCCGGCCGACGTGCCGGTCGAGCCGGTCGACGAGGGCGTCGGCGGTGAGGGCGAGCCGGCGGCGGGTGTGGCTGCCCTCGAGGTTGCCGACGTCGTCACGTAGCCGCTCATGATCGGCCAGCAGCAGCCCGCGCATGCGCTCGTCGCGGAGCCGCGTCTCCGGCAGCCGCCGCTCCTCCTCGGTCAGGTAGGGCAGCAGCCGGTAGTGCAGGAACTCGAGCATCGCGTCGTAGGCGTCGCCGAGCGGTTGCATCGAGCGGGCGGCGTCGGTCAGGTCGTCGGCGTAGGCGCAGGTCTGCCAGAGCAGGACGCTGTGTTCGTCGAGGATCGGAGCGGCGGGCGCGGCGGTCATCGAGATGCGCATCGCGCTCCTCCTTAGAACTCATCTATCTCAGTTTTACAGGACCACCGCCATCATCGCAACGGGCTGGGTTCCGCTCGGGTCATCTCAGTACGGGACGCCGATCTTGCGCCACCTGCGGCCACCGGTGCCGGGCTCGGGCGGATGGACCGCTCGCCGCCGCCGGTAGACGATGTAGGGGCGCCACAAGTACCAGAGCGGATAGCTCCATGCGTGTACGAGCCGGCTGAACGGCCACACCGCGAAGATCACCCAGGCGGCGGTGGCGTGGACCTGGTACATGATCGGCGCGTTGGAGATCAGGTGGACGTGCGGATCGCCGGCGAACAGGCCCCGGAACCACACCGACACGCTGTTGCGGTAGTCGTAGCCGCTGCCGATCTCCTGCACGCCGAGAGTCAGGTAGATACCGAGACCGACGATGATGCCGAGCAGGATCAGCGCGAGGTAGTCGACCGCAGTGGTCGTTGCCCGCACCCGCGGCACGCCGGTACGACGGAGCAGCAGGATGCCCCCGCCGATCAGGACACCCACCGCCGCGATCGAGCCGGCGATACCGGAGAACGTGGTGTAGACGTGCTCGGGGATGCCGAGCCACTCGGTGACCGCCTTGGGGATCAGGATGCCGATCACGTGGCCTCCGATGGCGGCGAAGGTCGCGTAGTGGAACAGCGGAGCGCCCCACTTCAGCAGGCGCTTCTCCTGGAGCTCGGTCGAACGGCTGGTCCAGCCGAACTGGTCGTAGCGCCAGCGCCAGACGTGGCCGACGACGAACACGATCATCGCGGCGTAGGGCAGGATCACCCACCACCACAGGTCCCAGCCGCTCATGGACGCATCCCCGCCCCGGCCATGTAGTCGGGTGGGGCGAACGGTTCGAGCCCCACCTCCTCCTGCGGCGGCCCGGCGTCCCAGGCCTGACCGACGATGGTCAGGTCGCGGCGTCGCAGCCGGGGCAGCTGCGTGCAGACGGCCTCGACCACATCGGCGTACGGCGTCTCCGCCTCGTGCAGCGCCCTGCGCAGCAGCTCGAGGTCGGCGCGGTGCGCGCGCAGCATCGACTCACCACGCGGGCTGAGCGACGCGAAGTCGAGCACCATCGGCAGGTAGTCGGGGAGCTCGTCGTCGGTCGGGGTGAACCCCGCCGCGCGGTAGGCCGTCTTGAATGCGAGCATCGACATGCCGCGCTTGCGGGTGTCGCCGTAGCGGTAGTAGGTCAGGTACAGCGCGCAGCGGCGACGCAGGTCGAAGGTCTCGACGTAGTGCTGCGCAACCTCCGTCGGGCTGGTGACGCGCAGCCAGTCGAGGAACCGGCCGAACGCGTCACGGCCGGCCCGCGGTGCGGTCTGCGCCGCCGAGGCCTCGAGGTGGTCGAGGCCGTCGAACAGCCTGACGGTCGGGTACTGCAGCAGGACCGAGGCGAGCTTGAACGGGCTGACCGTCACGACGCACCGCCCTCGGGGAAGAGGTTCGGCGCGGCGCCTTCACCGTTCCAGCCGAGCAGGTTGAAGTGCACCCGCCCGTCGGCGGCGCGGAACGTCTGCGTCGTCGCCACCTCGTCCGGTGCGGTCGCCGGGTGGAAGCTGCGGATGCCGTGCCCGCCCATCCCGGGGCCGCCGTCGGTGTCGAGGCTGCAGAACAGCTGCTCGTGCTGGGCCATCAGCCGGCCGGCGTCCTCGGCGTGCGCCTTCGGGATGACGTAGCGGTCGTCGTACTTCGCGATCGCCAGCAGCCGGTAGAGGTCGTCGAGGTCGTCGACGGTGGAGCCCACCGACTCCGGTAGACCATCGTCGGCCTCCAACCCCAGCTGACCGGCGCGCTGGATCGTCCGGACCGCGGCGAGCTTGCGCAGCACCGTCCGCACGGTCTCGGCGCGTCCGGCGGTGAACAGGTTGGCGAGGTAGTCGATCGGGACGCGCAGCGCGTCGATCGTCGCGAAGACCCGGTCGGGATCCGCGTCGTCGTAGCCCTCGGCGTGCACGATGTCGGCGACCGGTGACAGCGGCGGGATGTACCAGACCATCGGCAGGGTGCGGTACTCCGGGTGCAGCGGCAACGCGACACGGTGCTTGGCAGCCAGGGCGTAGACGGGTGAGCGTCGCGCGGCGTCGATCCAGTCGGCCGGCATGCCCTGCCGCGCGGCCTCGGCCTGCACCTCGGGGTCCTCGGGGTCGAGGAACACCGACAGCTGTGCTTCGTAGAGGTCCTGCACGTCGGTGGTGGCTGCGGCGCCGAGCACCCGGTCGGCGTCGTACAGGACCAGTCCGAGGTAGCGCAGCCGGCCGACGCAGGTCTCCGAGCAGACCGTCGGCTGCCCGGCCTCGATCCGCGGGTAGCACAGCGTGCACTTCTCGGCCTTGCCGGTGCGGTGGTTGAAGTAGACCTTCTTGTAGGGGCAGCCGGACACGCAGAACCGCCAGCCGCGGCAGCGGTCCTGGTCGACCAGGACGATGCCGTCCTCCTCGCGCTTGTACATCGCGCCGGAGGGGCAGGAGGCGACGCACGACGGGTTCAGGCAGTGCTCGCAGATGCGGGGCAGGTAGAACATGAAGACCTGCTCGAACTCCATCCGCACCCGTTCCTCGAGCCCGGCGAGGTTGGGGTCGTTGGCGGCGTAGTCCGGCGAGCCGGCCAGGTCGTCGTCGAAGTTGCTGCCCCAGCTGACCTTCATCTGCCGGCCGGTCAGCGCCGAGATCGAGTGCGCGCTGGGGTTCTGGGTGCCGAGCGGCGCCTCGATGAGGGTCTGGTAGTCGTAGGTCCACGGGTCGCCGTACTCGTCGATCGACGGCAGGTCGGGGTTGTAGAAGATCGACAGCAGCTTGCGCAGCCGCCCGCCCGCCCGCAGCTGCAGGCGGCCCTTGCGGTCCAGCGCCCAGCCGCCGTGCCACTGCTCCTGGTCCTCGTAGCGCTTGGGGTAGCCGATGCCGGGCTTGGTCTCGACGTTGTTGAAGTAGACGTACTCGGTGCCCGGCCGGTTGGTCCAGACCTGCTTGCAGGTGACCGAGCAGGTGTGGCAACCGATGCACTTGTCGAGGTTCATCACCATTGCCATCTGCGCCATCACTCTCATCGGCGCACCCCGCAGACTCCGTTGCGCTGCATCAGAACTGCACCTCCTGGGAGCGGCGGCGGATGACGGTGATCTCGTCGCGTTGGTTGCCGGTCGGGCCGTAGTAGTTGAAGGCGTAGGTGAACTGCCCGTAGCCGCCGATCATGTGGGTGGGCTTGATGACCAGGCGGGTGAGGGAGTTGTCGGACCCCCCGTGCCACCCGGAGACCTCGGAGCGCGGAGTCATCAGGTGGCGGTCCTTCGCGTGGTACATGAAGACGGTGCCGGGCGGCATCCGGTGCGTCACGACCGCACGGCAGGCGACGACCCCGTTGCGGTTGTAGGCCTCGATCCAGTCGTTGTCGCGCACGTCGATCTTCGCCGCGTCCTCCGGGCTCATCCAGATCACCGGACCGCCGCGGAACAGCCGCAGCATGTGCAGGTTGTCCTGGTACTCCGAGTGGATGGACCACTTCGAGTGCGGGGTGAGGTAGCGCACGGTGATCTCCGGCCGGCCTGCCTCCTCGAGGCCCTGCTCGCCGAAGTGGCGGACGTAGTTCAGCGGCGGACGGAAGGTCGGCAGCCACTCGCCGTACTCCGCGATCCAGTCGTGGTCGAGGAAGAAGTGCATGCGGCCGGTCAGCGTGTGCCACGGCTTGTTGCGTTCGACGTTGACGACGAACGGGGAGTAACGCCGCCCGCCGGTCTCACTGCCCGACCACTCGGGTGAGGTGATGACGGCTCGGGGTTGCACCTGGATGTCGCTGAAGTTGATGTGCTCGCCCGCCCGCTCCTCCGCGAGGTCGGCCAGGGATTGGCCGGTCTGCTTCTCGAGTGCGGCCCAGGCCTGCAGCGCAACCTTGCCGTTGGTGGTGCCGGACAGCGCGAGGATCGCCTCGGCCAGGTGCACGTCCCTGCGCAGCGACGGGCGCCCGTCGCCGACACCGCCCCTGACGACACCGTTGGCACGCCGCAGGTAGTCGACCGCGCCGGACGGCACCCAGGTCAGGCCCTTCGTGGTGGTGCCCAACGTGTCGACCAACGGTCCCAGCGCCGCCATCTTCGCGGCCACCGCGGTGTAGTCGCGCTCGATGGTGACCAGCTTCGGCATCGTCTGCCCAGGGACCGGCTCACCCTCTCCCGCCTTCCAGTCGCGCACCTGCCCACCGGGCTGCGCCATCTCGTCCGGGCTGTCGTGTGCGAGCGGCGCGGCGACGACGTCGGTGCGCGTGCCCAGGTGGGTGGCGGCGAGCCGCGAGAACTCCTCGCCGATGAGCCGGAACGCGTCGAAGTCGGTGCGGGTCTCCCACGGCGGCGCAATGGCCGGGTTGAACGAGTGCACGAACGGGTGCATGTCGGTGGTGGAGATGTCGTGCTTCTCGTACCACGTCGCCGCGGGCAGTACGACGTCGGCGTAGGTGCACGTGCTCGTCATCCGGAAGTCGATCGCGGTGATCAGATCGAGCTTGCCGCGCGGCGCCTCCTCCCGCCAGGTGACCTCGACGGGGCGAAGGTCCGGAGGCGACTCCTCGGCGCGCACCGCGTCCTCGACCCCGACGAGGTGGCGCATGAAGTACTCCATGCCCTTGCCCGAGGAACCCAGCAGGTTGGCCCGCCACACGGTCAGCACCCGCGGGAAGTTCGCCGGGTTGTCCGGGTCCTCGCCGGCGAAGTGCAGCCGGCCGGCCTTGAGCTCCTCGACGACGTGGTCGGCGACGGGCTTGCCGGCGCGTGCCGCCTCGTCGGCGAGGTCCAGCGGGTTGCGGTCGAACGCCGGGTGTGACGGCGTCCACCCGAGGCGGGACGCCTGCGCCAGGCAGTCGGCGAAGGTGCGCCCGTGCAGAAGCCCCTGCCCGAGCGGGCTGGCCAGCTCGCCGGCGCCGAAGCTCTCGTAGCGCCACTGGTCGCTGTGCAGGTAGAAGAACGACGTGCCGGTCATGTGCCGCGTGGGGCGCTGCCAGTCGAGGCCGAACGCCGTCGTCGCCCACCCCGTCAGC
This sequence comes from Mycobacteriales bacterium, assembly GCA_035690485.1. Taxonomy (NCBI): domain Bacteria; kingdom Bacillati; phylum Actinomycetota; class Actinomycetes; order Mycobacteriales; species Mycobacteriales bacterium. Next base: position 25,759 of record DASSKL010000073.1, read on the forward strand.
GGCCGGACCTTCTCTTGCCCCACGTAGTGCGCCCAGCCGCCGCCGTTGACGCCCTGCGTGCCGCACAGCATCAGCAAGGTGAAGAACGTGCGGTAGATCTGGTCGGAGTGGTACCAGTGGTTGCTGCCCGCTCCCATGGCGATCATCGACCGGCCGCGGGACAGCTCGGCATTGCGCGCGAACTCGCGGGCCACCCGGATCGCCGCCGCCGCCGGCACCGACGTGATCGCCTCCTGCCATGCGGGCGTGTAGGGCTGCGGGTCGTCGTACGACGCCGGCCACTGCCCGGGCAGTCCTTCCCGCGGCACCGCGTAGTGCGCCATCAGCAGGTCGAACACCGTGGTCACCAGCCGGCCGCCGATGCGCAGGACCGGCACACCGCGCCGCACGGACTCGCCGCCCTCGGTCGGCCCGATGTCGAAGCGCGGCAAGTCGACTGCGACGGCGTCGTCGCTGCGGTCGTGCAAGGTCAGCGCCGGGTCGACCGCACCGAGATCGAGGTTCCAGCGACCCTCGTTGGCCGGGCCGAACCGGAAACCCAGCGACCCGTTCGGTGCGACCGGCTCGCCGGTCGCTGCATCGAGCAGCACCGGCTTGTGCGCGGCTCCCTCACCGGTCTCTCCCAGGTCGGCGGCGGTGAGGAAGTGCCCCGGCACGTAGCCGTCACCGCGCTCACGCAACGTCACCAGGAACGGCAGGTCGGTGTAGCGCTTCACGTAGTCGTCGAAGTAGGGCACCCGCCGGTCACGGAAGAACTCGCTGAGGATCACGTGCCCCATCGCCATCGCCAGCGCGCCGTCGGTGCCGGGTGCGGCGGGCAGCCAGTCGTCGGCGAACTTCGTGTGGTCGGAGAAGTCGGGACTGACGACGACGACCTTCTGCCCCCGGTAACGCGCCTCGGTCATGAAGTGCGCATCCGGGGTGCGAGTGATCGGCAGGTTGGTGCCCCAGATGATCAAGTAGGAGGAGTTCCACCAGTCGCCGGACTCCGGCACGTCGGTCTGGTCACCGAAGACCTGCGGGGAGGCCGGCGGCAGGTCGGCGTACCAGTCGTAGAAGGACAGGATCGTCCCGCCGATCATCGACAGGAAGCGGGTGCCGGCGGCGTAGGAGACCTGCGACATGGCCGGGATCGGCGAGAAGCCGACGACCCGGTCCGGTCCGAACTCCTTGACCGTGTGCACGTGCGCAGCCGCGATCAGCTCGGTCACCTCCGGCCAGGTGGACCGGACGAACCCGCCCTTGCCCCGGAAGCGCTTGTACGCCGCCGCCTTCTCCGGGTCGCCGCTGATCTCCGCCCACGCCTCGACCGGGTCGCCGAGCCGGGTGCGGGCCTCTCGCCACATCTCCAGCAACGGGCCGCGTACGTAGGGGTAACGCACCCGCGACGGCGAGTAGGTGTACCAGGAGAACGACGCCCCGCGCGGGCAACCCCGGGGCTCGTACTCCGGCGAGTCGGGACCCACCGACGGGTAGTCGGTCTGCTGGGTCTCCCAGGTGATGATCCCGTCCTTGACGTAGACCTTCCACGAGCACGAACCGGTGCAGTTGACCCCGTGGGTGGAGCGGACCTCCTTGTCGTGGCGCCACCGCTCCCGGTAGAACTCCTCCGCACCCCGCCCGTCCACGCGGTGCACCTCGCGGTAGTCCTGCGACGGCACGCCGGGCGTGAAGAACTGCGCCCGGCGCAGCAGCGCCTCCACCGGCTCGCCACCCGGCAGCAATGGCGCCAGCAGCTCTGATCGATCGGTCGTCTCGGTCACCTCGGCCACCTTTGTCCCGGTGTGCGTCGACCCCCGTGACCCGACGTTATCGGGCTCCCGCCGCCACACCTATACCGCGTCGTGAGGTGGCAGCGCTCGTGGGGCCCACGACGCAGGGAACCTCGCCCGCCGGTGGACCCACGGGCTGGCCTAGACATCTCGCTGACCGATAGGGATGCTCGGATTGACCCGCATGACACCGCAACAGCGGTCCCCCACCGGCGGCAGTTGCGCCGGCAACACCTGAACGGAGAGCAGATGCAGCTCGGCATGGTGGGCCTCGGTCGGATGGGCGCCAACTTGGTCCGCCGGCTACAGCGCGCAGGTCACGAGTGCGTCGTCTACGACGTGAGCGCCGAAGCGATCCAGACGCTGGTCCGCGAGGGCGCGACCGGCGCGAGCTCGCTCGACGACTTCGTCGCGATGCTCGACGCGCCGCGCGCCGCCTGGGTGATGGTGCCCGCGGGTGACATCACCGGTCGAACCGTGCAGGAGCTCGCCGACCGGATGGCCGCCGGCGACGCGATCATCGATGGCGGCAACTCCTACTATCGCGACGACATCGCCCGGGCCCGCGACCTGGCGACCCGCGGGATCGACTACCTCGACGTCGGCACCAGCGGTGGCGTGTGGGGGCTCGAGCGGGGCTACTGCCTGATGATCGGCGGCCCAGAGCGTGCGGTCGCGCGGTTGGGTCCGATCTTCGCCGCGATCGCGCCGGGCGTGGATGCGGCTGCGCGCACACCGGGGCGCACCGGCGACCCGTCGCCGGCCGAGCAGGGCTACCTGCACTGCGGCCCCGCCGGCGCCGGTCACTTCGTGAAGATGGTGCACAACGGGATCGAGTACGGGCTGATGGCCTCATACGCAGAGGGGCTCAACATCCTGCGCAACGCCAACGCCGGAACGGTCGAGCGGACCGCCGACGCCGAGACCACACCGATGTCCGACCCGCAGTACTACCAGTACGAGCTCGACCTGCCGGCAATCGCGGAGGTGTGGCGGCGCGGCAGCGTGATCGCGTCCTGGCTGCTCGACCTCACCGCGACCGCGCTGCACGAGTCGCCGGACCTCGCGGAGTTCTCCGGGCGGGTGTCCGACTCCGGAGAGGGCCGCTGGACTGCCCTGGCCGCGATCGACGAAGGGGTGCCCGCGCCGACGCTGGCGACGGCACTGTTCTCCCGGTTCGCCTCCCGTGACCTGAACCACTTCGCCAACCAGACGCTCTCGGCGATGCGCAAGCAGTTCGGCGGGCACGCCGAGAAGCCCGCCGGCTGACGGGTCATGGCTCACGACTTCCTGGTGCTGCTGTTCGACATCGACGGCACGCTCATCGTCACCGGCGGCGCGGGGGCGGCCTCCTGGCGGCTCGCATTCGACGAGCTGTACGGCATTCCCGCCGACATCGGGCAGTTCACCGACGTCGGCATGACCGATCCCGATGTCGGCCGCAAGACGTTCGCCGCAGTGCTCGGGCGGCAACCGGAGCGGGCCGAGTTCACCAAACTGATGGAGCGGCGGCTGCACTACCTGCACCAGACGGTCGCCGACTCCACGGACTACCGCGTGCTGCCGGGCGTCGAGCAGCTGCTGCCACAGCTCATCGATCAGGGTTACCTGCTCGGCCTGGTCACCGGCAACGTCGAAGCCGCCGCGCACATCAAGCTGCACCGCGCCAAGCTCAACCGCTTCTTCTCCTTCGGCGGCTACGGGTCCGACTCCACTGACCGCCCCGAGCTCACGCTGATCGCGCTGCAGCGCGCGAACCTCGTCTACGGCCAGGACATCACCCGTGCACGCTGTCTCGCGATCGGTGACACGCCCCACGACGTGGAGGCGGCGCACGCCGTCGGCGTCGCCTGCGTCGGTGTCGGCAGCCACCACTACACGGCCGACCAGCTGCACGACGCCGGTGCCGACTTCGCCATCACCTCGCTCGAGGACGAGCTGCCGCTGTAACCGCGCATCGCGCCGGTGATCTACCGGCACTGTCGAGCCGGCTCGCCTGCTGCCGCGCGCCTGACAGTCAGTACTCACCCTTGATGACGAAGTACGTGCCGCGGATCGTGCCGGCCAGCTTCGACTTCTGCCGCGCGAACTTGAACGACGCGAGCTCGGTCGGGATCTCCATCCCTTCGCAGAGCTTGAACCCGACCGCCCGCTTGCCCCCATCGGCCAGGCTGTACAGCACGTTCACCGACAAGCCGCTCGCGTAGAAGACGTACGGCCATCGGATGTTCTCCACCGCCACCTCCGCCGCCTCCAGCGGCGCTGACGAGATGACGATGCCTCGCTCCTTCTCGAGGATCCGGTGCACCCACTCGATGGTGTCTTCCGCGTCCTTCGCGGGCCGCACGGTGAAATCGATGCCGTACTTGTTCTTGAAGTAGCGAGCCTCGTTCGCGCGCACGCCGGCCAACGCTTCGGCGAACGGCGACGACTCCAGGCCCACGGTCGAGACGTTCGTGAAGTCCACCGTGTGGGCGGTTCCGTCGGCGGTCACTGCCCTCAGCCCTCGCCCATACCGGGCACCGGCTCGGGCGCGGCGCCCTGCCGCACCTTTTCCTCGATCCGCTTGCCGATGTCGGGGTCGATGCTCTGCCAGTAGCCGAACGCGCGCTCCAGCGCCTCTCCGTGCACGCCGCCCAGCAGGCTGCCGCTCACCTGCTCGACGAGCCGGTCGCGCTGGAGGTCGTCGAACACGTCGCGGACGAGAGCGCCCGGCTGGCCGAAGTCGTCGTCGTCCGCGTGCAGCTCGTAAGCGCTGCGCACCATGTCTCCGTCGACCGCCCATGACTCTTCCAATGCGGCCCCGCCGTCGGCCCACGCGCGGCCCTGCGAGTTGGGGGCATAGACCGGCTGGTTGCCCGAGTTGTCGAAGGCCATCTGCCCGTCGAAGAGATAGGTGTTCGTGGCCCCGTTGCGCGGCCGGTTGACCGGCAGCTGGTGGAAGTTGGTGCCGATGCGGTTGCGCTGGGCGTCGTGGTAGGCGAAGGCCCGGCCGAGCAGCATCTTGTCGGGGGACAGCCCGATCCCCGGGACGACGTTGCCCGGCGAGAACGCCGCCTGCTCGATGTCGGCGAAGAAGTTGCCCGGGTTGCGGTTGAGCGTCATCGTCCCGACCCGGATGAGCGGGTAGTCGGCGTGCGGCCACACCTTCGTCAGGTCGAACGGGTTGAACCGGTAGGACCGCGCGTCGTCGTACGGCATCACCTGCACGTACAGCGTCCACCTCGGCAAGTCGCCGCCGGCGATCGCCTCGAACAGGTCGCGGCGGTGGAAGTCGGCATCGGTTCCGGCCATCAGTGCGGCCTCGTGGTTGGTGAACGTCTGCCAGCCCTGGTCGGTCTTGAAGTGGTACTTCACCCAGAACCGCTCCCCCGACACGTTGACCCACATGAAGGTGTGCGAGCCGTAGCCGTTCATGTGCCGCCACGTGCGCGGCAGGCCGCGGTCACCCATGAGGTAGGTGACCTGGTGCGCGGACTCGGGGTTGAGCGTCCAGAAGTCCCACTGCATGTGGTTGTCGCGCAGCCCCGAGTCGGGCAGCCGCTTCTGGCTGCGGATGAAGTGCGGGAACTTCATCGGGTCACGCACGAAGAACACCGGGGTGTTGTTGCCGACCAGGTCGTAGTTGCCCTCGGGCGTGTAGAACTTCAGCGAGAAGCCGCGCACGTCGCGCCACGTGTCGGGGCTGCCCATCTCCCCCGCCACCGTGGAGAAACGGATCAGCAGGTCAGTGCGCGCGCCGGGCTGGAACAACGCCGCCCTCGTGTACGACGACACGTCTTCGGTCGTCTCGAACACGCCGTAGGCACCACCCCCCTTGGCGTGCGGTTGGCGCTCCGGCACCTTTTCACGGTTGAAGTGCGCCATCTGCTCGAGGAAGTGCACGTCGTGCAGCAGCAGCGGCCCGTTGGCGCCGACCGACAACGAATTGCGGTCACTCGGCGCCGGTGCGCCCGCCGCCGTGAACGAGCCACCACCAGACCGGCCGTCCGTCGTCGCCATCGCTGCCTCCCGGTCGTCGGTGAGGGAATGTCCCGATCCACACGAGCTGAGCATCCCCAGCCGGCCGGCCGGCTGCAAGCCGACAGCTACGCCCCCACCGCGGTGCTGCGGCTGTGCCCTCGGGTGGAACCGATGGCAGCCGGGCTGCGTTCGCTGAATGTGCTGTCCGCCTGGGAAACGGTCGTGGTCGCCTTCGGCGGGGCGCTCCTACTGGTGGTCATCTGCGCCGCCACCTGGCGGCAGCAGGGTCGGGGGTAGGGCTGGGGACGACCGCTGCCGCACTCGTGGCGGTGCTCGTCGCGGCGTCACGCCTTGTGAGATCCGGCTTTCCGCGTGTCGTAGCGTTCGGCGGGTGACCCGGCCGCAGACTCGCGTGGACGAGTCACCGGGCAACGAACAGGGCCCCCTGGCTCGCTCCGCCGAGGACAGGCGTGCCATCTGGGTGATGTCGCTCTGCCACGGCATCCAGCACTTCTACGTCGCCGGCCTGGCCGTGACCTACCCGTTCGTGGTTGCTCACTTTCACATCTCGTACACCGTGCTCGGACTCTGGCTCACCGCCGCCGGGGTCATCGGCGGCATCCTGCAGGCCAGCGCCGGCTTCGTGCGGCGAGCCCGCGTGCGGGTGATCCTGACCCTGCAGGACCTCGGCATGGCAGGCGCGGCCTTCCTCGGCGCGGCCAGCCCAGCCTTCACCGTTTTCGGGTCGGCGAGGATCAGTGGCGCCGTCGCCAGCTGGCCGCAACATCCGGTGGGTTCCGCCTACCTGTCCGAGCGTTTCCCCCGCCGGCGTGCCACGGCCCTCAGCTGGCACACGGCCGGGGGCAGCGCGGGCACGGCCGTGGTGCCGCTGATCGCCTCGGCCGTGATCGCCACCGCCGGCTGGCGCTGGGCGCTGGTCACGGTCGGCGGCGCGCTGGTGGCCGGTGCCGCGCTGGTCTGGACCGCACTTCCCGACGAACGGTCGCGCACGCTGTCCGGGCCCGACGGGGCCGCGGCGTCGATGCGCGCGGCACTGCATCACATCCTCCGGCAGCGCCAGGCGGTCGCGGTCCTGGCGGCGGGGACCGTCGCTGCCGGCGGCCGCGGGCTGGGCGTGCTCAACGCCTACATCCCGGCGTACCTCCGCTCGGGTCTGCACCTGTCGGCTCTCGGTGTCGGCGGCATCTTCACGGTCGTCATGGTCGCGAGCATCGCCGGCCCGGTCGCGGGTGGCATGCTGGCCGACCGGTTCGGCCGTCGCCGGATCCTGATCGTCACCTATGTCGGCGGCGCGCTGGCCGTGGCCGCGTTCGGCGCGGTGGGTCGCCACCTGGTCGCTCTCGTCGTGACCGGGCTCTTGGTCGGCGTGCTGGCCTACGCCGAATCACCCCTGCTGCAAGCCCTCTTCGCCGACATGACCGCCGACACGGAGCCCCGCGCCGCCTTCGGCGTCTTCTACGCCATCGCCTACGGAGTCGGTGCGCTGTGGACGGCGATCGTCGGCTGGCTCATCGACGTGGCCGGGTTCAGCGCCGCATTCGGTGTGATGGGGGCGTCGTTCGTGGCCGCCGCACTGATCATTCACCTCGGCATCAGCGACCGGCCCGGACTCGACCGATCACTGCAGCGATAGACCGGGCCTGTCCTCCACGGCGCCCGGGGCGACGGTCGCGGCTCCGCTGCGGGCTGATCCTCGCGCTGGTGGCGCGCGCGAGGCTCGGGTGCGATGCTCGACGCATGGCCCGCATCGATTCGTACGAACTCGCGGACGACGACGCCGAAGGCACGCAGGCAACCCAGCACCGCAAACGTGACCAGGACGGTGTCGCATCGTTACGCGACACCGAAGCGGAGGCCGGCGACGACGAGGAAGTCACTGACGACTTCGACATGGACGACAGGGAAGCGCTCGAGGTCGGGGCCAATCTCGACGACCGCGACGAACCTGAGCCCGGCTTCGACTGACACGTCAACTCGCAGCCTGGGCCAGTGTGCTGACCATTCATACGGCACGCGCTCGGAAGCCGGTGACGTAACGTTCCGCCACATCGGTGCCAGGAATGATGATCTCGCGCGCTGATGTGCCGATGGTCGAGGGAGATCGCGATGGCGGACGCAGTCGGCGAACAGCCGGCTCGGCACCACGTGAACGGGACCGATCAGGTGCCCTCGTCCGACACTGCTGGGAACGGCAACCGGCGAGTTCCCTGGAGGGTGGAGGGCGAGCGGCCGGCGTCGGATCAGATCGACGGTCCACGCAAGGACTCCCCTCCGCTGCGCCGACCGCGCTTCTGGTGGGTGCTGCTGGTCCTGCTCGTTCTCAACTGGGTGATCTCGGCGGTGTTCCTGCGGCCGTCGGCGCCGACGGAGGTGCCGTACTCGTTCTTCCGCGCGCAGGTGCAGGCAGGAAACGTCGTCGAGGTGACGGCGGTTGAGGACGCGATCGACGGGCGGTTCAAGGACCCGGTGCGGCCACCGACCGTGCCAGGCACGGACGAGAACAGCGGGCGCAAGCCGCTGACGGAGTTCAGCACCCACCGGCCCGGCTTCGCCAACGATGACAAGCTGTTCGACCTGCTCGCCAGCAAAGACGTCACGGTGAGCGCGAAACCACCCCCTGGCCCCTCGCTGCTGGAGCGGGTGCTCCTCGGGTTCGGCCCGACGCTGCTGCTGGTCGGCCTGTTCGTGCTGCTGATGCGTCGCGCCGGTGCGGGGGCCTCCGGGCTCGGCGGGCTGGGCCGGTCCCGCGCACGCCGATATGAGCCGGAAGCTGGACGGCGTACGACGTTCGCCGACGTCGCCGGCATCGACGACGTCGAGGACGAGGTCGCCGAGATCGTCGACTTCCTGCGCAACCCCGACCGCTACCGGCGTCTCGGCGCAGCCATGCCGAAGGGCATCCTGCTCGCCGGGCCGCCCGGCACCGGCAAGACGCTGCTCGCCCGCGCGGTCGCCGGCGAGGCTGACGTGCCGTTCTACTCGGTCTCGGCGTCGGAGTTCATCGAGATGATCGTCGGGGTCGGCGCCAGCCGAGTGCGCGACCTGTTCGCGCAGGCCAAGGAACACGCCCCGTCGATCATCTTCATCGACGAGCTCGACGCGATCGGCCGGGCTCGGGGCGGTTCGATGAGCATCGGCGGCCACGACGAGCGGGAGCAGACGCTCAACCAGATCCTCACCGAGATGGACGGTTTCACCGGCCGCGAGAACGTCGTCGTTCTCGCCGCCACCAACCGGCCCGACATCCTCGACCAGGCCCTGCTGCGACCTGGCCGCTTCGACCGACGTCTCATGATCAACCCACCGGACATGAAAGGTCGTCGCGAGATCCTCGACGTGCACGTCCGGTCGGTGCCGCTGGATGCCGACGCAGACCTCGACACCGTTGCCGCCATCACCCCCGGCATGGTCGGCGCCGACCTGAAGAACCTCGTCAACGAGGCGGCTCTGCTCGCGGCCCGACGGGACGGGGACACCGTCCGACTGCGGGACTTCACCGAGGCGCTGTCGAAGATCCAGCTCGGCAGCGAGCGGCGGATCGTGGTGTCCGAGGACGAGCGGCGGCGCACCGCCTACCACGAGGCCGGTCATGCGCTGCTGGGCATGCTCACGCCGGGCGCCGACCCGGTCCGCAAGATCTCGATCGTCCCGCGCGGGCACGCGCTCGGGGTCACGTTCCAGAGCCCCGACACCGAGCGCTACTTCTACAGCGAGCCCTACCTGCGCGGCCGCATCGCCGGCATGCTCGGTGGCCGCGCCGCCGAGCAGATGGTCTTCGGGGACGTCACCACCGGCGCGGAAAGCGACCTCGAGCAGGCAACCGCGCTCGCCCGACAGATGGTGGGTCGCTGGGGCATGTCCGAACGGGTCGGCGCGATGTCCGTGCTGCCCGACCCGCGCCGGGAACAGGCGTTCTCGTTCGACGGCGGCGGGACGTCACCGGCGACCAGGGAGCTGGTCGAGTCCGAGGTACGCCGCATCCTCAAGGAGTGCTCCCAGCAGGCTCGCAGCGTTCTGGACAAGGAGCGGGCACGGCTCGAGGGGCTGGTCGAGGCGCTGCTGTCGGCGGAAACGCTCGACTCGGCGGATGCCTACCGCGCGAGCGACCTGACCCTGCCGCGCGGCTCCTCCCCGGACGAACCGGCCGGCACCTGACACAACGTCGTCTCCCGCTACCACCTTCGCGACGTCAACCTCTCGCCGCACCAGACGTGCCATGCAGCCGCGAGCCGCGTGGGCCGGGAGCGCGCGGTCTCAGCGATCGCGCAGCAACTCTCGCGACATGACGAGCCGCTGGATCTGGTTGGTGCCTTCGTAGATCTGGGTGATTTTCGCGTCGCGCAGCATCCGTTCGACGGGGAAGTCCTGGGTGTAGCCGTAGCCGCCGAGGATCTGTACGGCGTCGGTGGTGACCTTCATGGCGACATCGGAGGCGAAGCACTTGGCGGCGGCTGAGGTGAAGGTGAGGTCATCGGCGCCGTGGTCGGCTTTGGCGGCGGCCGCATAGATGAGGTGGCGGGCCGCTTCGATCTGCATGGCCATGTCGGCGAGCATGAAGCCGATGGCCTGGAAGTCGCTGATGGGACGACCGAACTGCTGGCGGGTCTTGGCGTAGCCGACGGCGACGTCGAGGGCGCCTTGGGCGATGCCGAGGGCTTGGGCGCCGATGGTGAGCCGGGTGTGGTCCAGGGTGCGCAGGGCGGTCTTGAACCCGGTGCCGGGCTCGCCGATGATCCGGTCGACGGGGATGCGGCAGTTCTCGAAGTGGATCTCGCAGGTGGGGGATCCCTTGATGCCGAGCTTGTGCTCCCGGCTGCCGACGGAGAAGCCGGGGTCGTCGGCATGCACGACGAACGCGGAGATCCCGCGGGCGCCCTGAGCAGGGTCGGTCTTGGCCATCACCGTGTAGTACTGGGAGACGCCGGCGTTGGAGATCCAGCACTTCGTGCCGTTGAGCACCCAGCCGTCGCCGTCTCGGGAGGCGCGGGTGCGCATGGCGGCCGCGTCGGAGCCGGCTTCACGTTCGGACAGTGCGTAGCTGAACATCGCCCGCCCCGAGGCGACCTCGGGCAGGTACCTCCGCCGGAGGGTCTCGCTGCCGGCCAGCAGGATCGGCATGGTGCCGAGCTTGTTCACCGCCGGGATCAGCGAGCTGGAGGCGTCCGCGCGGGCGATCTCCTCCACGACGATGGCGCCGGCGATGGCGTCGGCACCCATACCGCCGTACTGCTCGGGGATGTGCACGGCCTGCAGGTCGGCGCGGCAGAGCACGTCGTAGACATCGTGCGGGAACTCGGCGGTGCGGTCGATCTCCGCGGCACGTGGTGCGATCGCGTGGTCGGCGATCTGGCGCACCGTCTTGCGCAACAGCTCATGATCTTCGGACAGCGTGTAAAGGCTGGGCATGACTTATCGGCTTCCTGCCATCATCGAACGGGCCGGTTGCGGGGCGCAGCGCAGGATGTGCGGCGCGTAGAGGCGAGGCCGGATCTCGAGAGAGTCGGCGCGCAGAATGTCCGCCAGCGACAGCAGGTGCAGCCTGGGCTGGCCGTCTCGCCAGATCAGCGTGTAGGCATACCACGGGTTGGACCCGGGTTCCGGGTCGACGACGGTCCACCGGCGGGTGTCGGTACGCCCGAGCAGAACCGGCCGTCCACACCGATCGCAGACGTCACGCTGGAGGTCGGTCATGGCCCGGACCACCGGCCTGCGTGGACGTTGATCCAGGCGAGTTCACCAGCTCGGCTGCTCGGCGTATCCGCCCCGGTAGGCCACCACGCCGTCAGGTCCGCGTCCCGCTTCACCGCCACCGCAAACCGCCGGCGCATGCGCCCGCGGCCCGCGATCTCCTGAGCGTCCACAGCAGGTCATCCTTGTATACGTGGAAGTCCGATTGTAGGTCGACCTACTTGTCTTCTGCAACGTCCACGAGGAGACTGTCGCCGTTCTGCATGCCACGGATCTGGACCGGAAGGAGCAAACCGTCCATGAGTGACCAGGCACCTGCAATGGCACAGCTTCTGAAGGATGCGCCGTCGAACTGGGGCAAATGGGGGCCGGATGACGAACTCGGCTCGCTCAACTACCTGACCAACGCAGAGGTTCTGCGCGGCGTTCAAGCCGCGCGCCAGGGCAAGGTCTTCACACTGCAGGTACACATGGGTCACGAGAAGGGTGACCCGGTCTGGCCCGGCCGGCGAGGTGCCGAGCGGTACATGGTCGTGGACGAGGGCACGTGGCTAGGCGACAAGGCACCACAGTTCCCGGGCGGCCTGCACTACGCGGACGATTTCATCACGGCGTTTCTGCAGGGGTCGACGCAGTACGACGCGCTGGGTCACGTCTGGTACGACGGCAAGATCTACAACGGTTACGACGCCAGTACGACGATCGGCGGTCTGACGAAGGCGAGCGTGCTCCCCATAGCCGAGCACGGCGTGGCAGGTCGCGGAATTCTGATCGACCTGGCCAGGCATCGCGGCAAGGCGTCGTTGGCGAAGGGCGAAACATTCACCCATCAAGACGTGCTTGACGCGGCAGAGTCCCAAGGGGCCGCCATCGAAAAGCACGACGTCCTGTTGATCCGAACTGGATGGATTTCCACGTGGTACGAGAGCACGCCCGCCGAGTTCTACGAGGGATTCAACGAACCGGGACTCACCTACACACCCGAACTCGTCGAGTGGTTCCAAGAGATGGAAATTCCCAATCTGGTCACCGACACCATCGCCAACGAGGTGACGTACGAGCCGGACACAGGCGTCGCGCTGCCGCTCCATTGTGCCTTGATGCGCAATCTCGGTGTGGCGTTCACCGAAATCTGCACACTCGACGCCCTGGCTGAAGACTGTGCCACGGACGGGCAGTGGACGTTCCTCTATACCGCGGCTCCGCTGAAGGTTGTTCGCGGTACAGGGGCGCCCGTCAACCCGCTCGTCATCAAGTAGAACCGGTGCGGGCGCCTCGCTGATGCGACGAGGCAAGCGTTGCGGCTCGTGAGTGCAGCAGACGCGTTCGCGCTCGAAGGTCGAGGCGTTCCGCTATGTATGGTTTGCGCGTGCCGACACGCAGGCGGGTGACCTTCGACCCAATCGCAGAGGCGACGCGCCAGTGGGACGAGCGGTTCGGTCGGTCACTGCCGATGACGACCGTGATCTCGCTCATGCGAGCACATCAGCTGGTGCAGGCGGGTGTCGACGCGTGCCTGCTTCCCTTCGGACTCTCGTTCGCTCGCTATGAGGCACTCGTTCTCTTGTCCTTTACCCGACAAGGTCGCCTACCCATGAACAAGATGGGCGAGCGTCTCATGATCCACCCGACGAGCGTCACCAACATCGTCGATCGACTGGAACAGGATGGCCTGGTCATACGAGCAGAGAATCCTGCGGACCGCCGGTCACGACTGGTAGAGATCACATCGGTCGGTAGGAGCACCGCCGAACAAGCAACTCAAGCGCTGAACACGGCAGAGTTCGGGCTGGCAGCGATGCCTGACCGTGACCTGCAGGCGCTCGTAGGGATCTTGCGGCGGCTGCGTCTCAATTCCGGAGACCTTCAGACCCAGTAGTCCAGGAGGCCGGCCCACTCGACTGCCACCGCAGGGACACAAAGAGTTCAAACCAGCTTCACACACACGAACGGCAGGAGCGTCATGGCATACGGCGTCGACCTCGAGACCGAATCGGGAATCGCCCTGGTGCGTCTCAACCGGCCTGAGCAGCGCAACGCCCTGGACGGGACCATGTTGACGCAGCTTGACGCTGCTCTCACGGAGAGCGAGGAGCGCGACGACGTCCAGGTGGTCATCGTCACCGGCGCTGATCCCGCCTTCTGCGCGGGCCTCGACGTGGGCGCGCTGACCCGGCCGGGCGGACTCAACATCAGCGAGCTGACGCCGAAGGGGCGACCCTGGCCCGCGCAGCATCACAAGCCGTGGATCGGCGCGATCAACGGCGTGGCTATCACTGGTGGTCTTGAGCTGGCGCTGGCCTGCGATTTCTTGATCGCCTCAGAACAGGCGCGCTTCGCCGACACCCACGCACGGCTCGGCATCCTGCCGTTTTGGGGACTGACCGCAGAGCTGCCGCAAGCCGTCGGGCTACGGGCCGCCCGACTGATGAGCCTGACCGGTAATTTGATCAATGCGCATGAGGCGCACGAGTGGGGTCTCGTCTCCCGGGTGGTCCCGCATGACCGGTTGATGACTGCTGCGCGCCAACTCGCTGAAGACATCACCAGCAATGATCTCGCGGCGGCACAAGTCATCAGGCAAGAGCATGAAGCGGGGCTGTCGATGAGCGCAGACTCCGCGCGAGACGTGGAAGTCCGGCGAGCAGTGGAATGGCAGGGGACCGGCTGGGACAGCGATCGCATGGCCGCGCGCATCGAGGCTGTGAAGCAACGGGGACGCGCGCAGAAGTAGCCTCTCCGGCGGGCGGTCTCGCGACCGCCCGCCGAGAACTAGGCGCGTAAGAGCCTTCAGCCTTGCTGATCCGGTGATCGACCTACTTGATGGCTTGCGGGTTGACCGGCGAGCCGACTGAGCCCGTCACGGTGAGTGGCGGCGCAACCAACATGAACTCGTAGACGCCATCCTCGGCGCAGTCCGCGGCCAGCGCCTCCATGTCCCACATCTCACCCAGGTAGATGCCTGCGTTGACGAGCATGATGATGTGCAGGGGCTGCCACACATCAGGACTCTCGTTGGGCAGCACCTCAGTTCCCCAGGTGTCGGTGGCCACCGCAGCGACGTGACGCGGGCAGAAGAAGTCCGCAGCACTGATGGCAAGCCCGGGTGCGGGGCCTCCGGCGAAGTCGCCCCAGGCGCCTGCAGTACGACGCTCGAGCATCTGCCCCGTGCGCACGAGAACGATGTCGCCCTCCTCGACGGCCACTCCCTGCCGCTGCGCGCACGCCTCGAGATCTTCGGCGCTGATCGGCTCACTCGTCTCAAGCCACTGCTTGCCCTTGAACCGAGGAATGTCCAGCAGAACTCCGCGACTGACCGCACGATCCCGTATGTTCGTTATGCTGTTCTTCTTCGCGCCTTGGCTAGTCACCATTTCGGTGCCAAAGCCGTTGTACATCTGCCCTTCGTGATAGATGTGCGAGAGCGCGTCCCACTGAGTTGAGCACTGCAGCACGAGGTAGACGGCGTCATCGGTGTAACGCAGTGTGGGCAGGTGGTCTTGCGCCCCCGAAGAGATGTCGCCGCCGTCCTGGAGCATGAGGTGTACCGGGTTGATGCGGCCGAGGCCGCCCGTCATCGGACCCTCCCCGTCCAGCGGAAGAGCCAGTGAAAAGACTCTGCCCTTTCGCACGAGCTTGGCCGCAGCCGCGACCTTCTCAGCCGTGATGTAGTTGGCCGATCCCAACTCGTCCTCTGCCCCCCACTTCCCCCAATTGCGGTACTGGTGGGCCTTCTTCACCACCGACTCGACGCTGACAGGTGCATCAGTTGCGGTCACGACTATCCTTCCTTTGACGAACGGCCCCGCTACGGGTGGGTACGGATTTCTGTCACGACGACGTGGCGGTCTGTCGAGCGGCGAGCACCGCCGCGATGATCGCCACGGCGTAGACGATCTGCTTGACGGCTTCCGGAAGAGACGTGCCGGACAAGGTCGTACTGATGGTCTGCAGGATCAACGCGCCGCCAATCACGCCGATGTAGAGGCCCCGCCCCCCCATGATGCTGGCGCCGCCGAGTACCACGGCAGCCAGCGTCAGCAGGAGGTAAGGGTCACCCATACCCAGGAAACTCTGGTTGCCGTAGCCGTCGAGCATGATCGCAGTCAGCGCGGCGCACAGTCCGCTGATCGCGTAGACCGTGATGATGACGCGATTGACTCGTACCCCGGACAGGTAGGCGACCTGACGATTGCTACCGACCGCGTAGACGAACCGACCGAACACCGTCTTGCTCATTAGGAACGACGCGAGCGCGGCGAACCCGGCCAGGATGAAGATCACATAAGGAACGCCCTGGAAGTCGCCCTGAATCGCATTCACGACGACCTTGGGCGTGAACCCCTTAGGCGTGCCGTTGGTGTAGACCAGCACCACGCCGCTGAGGATCACATTGACCGCCAACGTCATCACGACTGGCGACAGTTTGAGGTAGACGATGCCGATACCGTTGGCGATTCCAATGGCCGCGCCCATCGCGCAGATCAAGGGCAGCGCCCACGCGACGTTACCGCTCGATCCGGCGCAAAAGCCCGTGAACATGACACCGGCGAGTGTGATGACGCTCGGGATCGACAGGTCCAGACCACCTGTCAGAACAACGACGAACTGACCGAAGCTTGCGATAGCCGTGAACGTGGCGATCGCCGCGACGCTCTTGACGAAACCGATCGAACCGTAGGACGAGCTGACCGCTTTGGACGCAAAAATAAGAACAACGAGAAAGACGTAGACGGCGAGGACGGTCCGGGTCGACCGTTGGCGCCACAGCATCTGCCACGTCGAGATGAGCTGCGGCTCTGGCGTGTCAACGGGTACTGCGGGCTGGCTGTATGCCACGTTTCGCTCGGCCCCTTCGCGTCGTAACGGCTACTTCATCGATAGGACGGCGCCGACCTGATCAGCCGGCCGGTGCCGTCCTCCACAGTCCGAGCGCTGGCTATCCATCGGCGGCAGAAAGGGAAGGTCGCAGCCGGGAGAAGAGCCACTGCCGCGCGCCTGACAGCGAGCCGGCGAGCACGGCCACGAGAAGCACCGACCCGTTCAGCACATTGGTGTAGAAGGACGACACCCCCAGGGCGAACAGCACGTCGGCGATCAGGTAGAGAATGAATGCCCCGATCATGCTGCCGACCACGTCACCACGGCCACCGCCGAACACCACGCCGCCGATCACCACAGCTGCGAACACGCTGAGGAGCAGGGGGCCGCCCACGTTGGGATCGCCACTGGCGCTCTGGGCCGTCAGAAAGATTCCGGCCAGCCCGTAGAGCAGGCCACCGAGGGTGTACGCAGCAAGGGACGTCGGGCCAACGCGGATGCCGTTCGCGGCGGCGGCGCCTGGATCCCCTCCGACGGCGTAGATGGCCCGCCCGAGTCTGGTTCGCTTGACCAGGATCCACAGGGCGACCACGACTACCAGGAGCACCAGTGCGGCGGGTATGGCCCCGCGGACGTTGCCCGTGAACCAGTTGACGAAGTCGAGCGGTACGGATCCCCCGGGCTGGCTCAGAATCAGGAGTGCCACGCCGCCCCAGAAGAACGACATGGCCAGCGTGGCGACGATAGAGGGGATGCGCAGGAGGACGACGAGGGCGCCATTGATGGCACCGATGGCGGCACCGGCACCGAGGGCAATCGGCACCATGAGAAGCTGCGATCCAGTGCTGGTCCCGATCTTCGTCGCGATGAGCACGTTGATGAGCGACAACACCGACCCGACGGACAGGTCGAATCCTCCGGCGAGGACGATCAGCGTCTCGCCGGCCGCCGCGATGGCGACTGCCGTCGCTTCATTCGTGAGGGTGTTGAACTGCAGCAGCGACAACACCCCGGGGTGTACCGCGACATAGATGAAGAACAGGACGACCAGGACTACCGCAGGGCCCACCGTGCCGGTCAGGGACATCCGTCGCCGGTAGACGCCGAACTCGCTGAGCTTCACCCAGGGGGCGCCCCGCCTCGTGACGCTCACAGTGCCGCCTCGGGCGCTTGCACGGGCATCGAGACGGAGTCATCGCGGGCGACGCCCAGCATCGCGGTCAGAACGCGGTCTCGGGTCATCTCGGACTGTGATAGCTCCGCGGCCTTGACGCCTCTGTAGAGCACGACAATGCGGTCGCTTACACCGAGCAGCTCCTCAATATCCGTCGAGTAGAACAGGATAGACTTCCCGGCCTCGGCCATCTCCTGCATCATGGCGAAGATCTCTGCCTTGGTGGCCACGTCCACCCCGCGGGTAGGGTCGTACATCAGCAACAGCTTGGTATCGGCGACCAGCCACTTCCCGAGGGCAATCTTCTGTTGGTTGCCGCCGCTCAGCGCTCGAACCTCCTTCACGAGGTTCTGTGGAGTGACGTTGACCCCTCGAGCTGCGCTCAAAGCTGCGCGTCGTTGGCGGGGTGTACGAACAACGCCGGCCGTTGCCAGCGCGCGCAGGCTCGGGAGCGTGATGTTGGCAAGGCCCGACATATCCACCATGACGCCCTCGGCCTTGCGATCCTCGGGCACCAGGCTGATCCCAAGTCCGCGGTGAATGGCGTCGTAGGGCGACCTGGGCTTGTAGGGCTGTCCATCCAACCGGATCGTGCCGGACGCCGCCCGTCGCGCGCCGAAAAGGGACAGGAACAGCTCGAGTTGGCCGTTGCCCTGCAGTGCTCCGAGGCCGACGATCTCTCCAGCGCGCAGCGAGAAGGACAGACCTTTCAGACCCGGTTCACAGCGCAGATCTTCGACGTCCAGTCGTACTTCTGAAGACACATCGCGCGTCTTTCGCAACGTGGCTTTGACATCGCGCCCAACCATCATCTGGATGACGTCTCGATCGCTTGCCTCGTGGGGAGCGAACGTCGCCACCTCGTGGCCGTTGCGCAGAACGGTGATCTTGTCCGCGATCTCACGGACCTCGCTCATCCGGTGAGAGATGAAGACCAGGGTCTTGCCCTTATCGCGCAGTCGGCGGACCTGACGAAACAGCCAATCCACCTGTTGCGCGCCCAGAGCCGCGGTGGGCTCGTCGAGGAGCAGCACCTGCGATGTGCGATCGAGGCTTCTCACAAGCTCCAGTTGCTGTCTCTCGGCGAGCGACAGCTCCGAAACGAGGGCTTCCGGGCTGACGCCGGCCAGCTCCCACCGCTGCAACATGCCGCTGGCCTGTTGAACGAGGCGATTCGTCGAGACCAGACGAAGCCTGTTCCTCGGCTCTCTTCCGAGCAACAAGTTCTGCGCAACAGTCAGGTAGGGAATCACCGTCAACTCTTGGTACGCAGTGGCAATGCCGGCGCCGAGAGCGTCGCGTGGCGAGTGCAGTCGAACCGACTCACCCGCCACGCGAATCTCTCCGGCGTCTGGCCGAATCAAGCCACTGAGAAGCTTCACCAGAGTTGACTTGCCCGCACCGTTCTCTCCGATGAGAGCATGCACGTCGCCGTCAGCCACAGCGAACGAGGCATTGTTAAGCGCGACCGTAGGGCCGTAATGCTTGCTCACCTCGACCACTTGCAGCCTTGCAACGTCGGTCACGAGCTCTCCCTCACCTACTGCAGTCTCTCCAGGGCTGACAAGAACTAGTTGCCGCCAGAATGCTGCTTGTCAAATGACAGCTTGTCCTGCGTCTTGCACCCATCGACCTGGTCGCAGGGCTTGGCGTCGCTGATCTTGTCGGACTTACCGGTCAGTGCCGCCTGCACGCCCTGCTCCACCAGTGGGTTCCAGAAGTCACCGAAGAAGCCCGGGTTGCTCACCACGCTCGGCGGGAAGACGAGTGCTCCCTGAGCCGGGTTGTCACCGACTGCCTTGACACCAAGCTGGTCGAGATCATCCGTCGTGAAGTACGGCAACGGCAGGATGGTGTCGTGTGCGATCTTCTGACCTTCCAGGATCTTCACCGAGTTGATGAAGGCGAGCTCACCTGAGTAGACCGGCGACCCGGCCGAGCTGCTGGGCAGGTGCGCGCAGCTGCTCGGGTCCACGTTCGCCTTCTGACAGATGTCCTTGGAAAGCATGTACAGGTGGTGCCCGTTGCTCATTTCACCGGCGCATGGGAGCGGCTGCTTTCCGCTGGAGATCAGGTACTGTGTTATCGCGTAGCAACCGGCCTCGGCGTAGATGCCGTCAAGGTTGGGGTGTCCAGACTGGATCTGGACAAATGCCGTCTTGCCTTGCGCCTGCGCCCACTCGCCGTTGGCCGAGCCAGCGACATGAATGTTCGGGTAATTCTTCAGGACATCCTTCAGAGCCTGTTCGCGGTCAGTGTCGACCGTTGTTCCGGGAACGCCAGAGATGTTGGCGATCTGCCCCTTGCCGTTCAGCTTCTTCGCCAGCCAGGTAGCCGACTTGATGCCCCATTCGTACTGGTCGATATGCACGTTATAGGCGCAAGGGGCCGTGACGAGGCTGTCGTACGCGTAGACGACGATTCCCTGTTGGCACGCCTTCTGAATCGTCGCGTTCAGGGCTGTGGGCGAGATCGGGTAGACGATGATGGCGTTCATACCCGCGTTGATCTCGTTGTTCAGAGTCTGAATCTGCTTCGTGACATCCGCGCCCGCGATGTCAACTCTCAGGTCGACCTTCTGGTCATACGGTGGAGTCGCCGCCACGGCCTTGACCAAGTTGGCAGCTTCATTCTGCCAGTCATTGCCGGTGTAGCTCAGACTCAGCGCGATCTTGTACTTACCAGCGTGAGACTGTCCGCCCGACGGGCTGGAGCTACTTCCACTGGCGCTCGTGCCGCCGCTGCTCGAGCCGCAGCCGGCCGCCACCACTGCGGCGGTCAGCAGCCCGACGGCTACCCCCCACTTTGGACGTTTCATCCCGTTCCGATCCCTTCTCAAAGACTGCCGACGTCACCGTCGTTGCGAGTACAGATCTTGTCCATCGCGGCCGCCAGCGCGGTCCGTGCTCCGGTAGGACTCCTTCCTCTCACCGCGAGGAGACAGGCAGCCAGACGCACCGAAGCGTCTCCGCCCCTCGGCAGTACCGACCGGTCGGTACGTTGTCCGTGGCGCGAGATTTCCTCACGCCGCGATCCGTGTCAAGCAGTTCGGGGGCTGTCGGAGATAACAACATGGCAACGGGCTGATCGGCCGAGACTCTGTCGATGTCGCTCTTGGTGACGGCGGCTCAGCCGCCTGGGCGCTTCGAGGCGGCGCTCCCCCCGCGCCCCGGTGTGCGGGCTCTCTGGCCCTGCCCTCGGCCATGCCGGGCCCGCGTCTCACGACAGAGGGACCATCGAGCGCTCTGCTGGCGACCGGTCAACTGCTCCGCTGCGAGCAGTGAATTTCGCTCGGCCCCTTTCCACGGCGGGCCACGTGTGGCAAGGTCCTGAAGGGATCCGTACCGACTAGTCGGTATGGCACCGTCACCAACCGGAGGTCGTAGCCGCCGATGCCGCATCCGCCCGTAGATCGCCCCAGGTGCGTCCTCGCCCGCCTGCACTGGCAGACCGCCACCGCCGGCCGACCGTCACCAGGCGCGGAGCGGGGCAGGGGCAGAGTCCGGCTGTCTGGACCCGGCCCATGCCTCGGTGTTGAAGGCGGCACACGCCGCGCTACCAGTCGTTGCGCGACCGCAAAGGAGTAGTGGATTCGTGCCCAGCACAACGAAGCCATGGTTGGCCCTCTACGACGAAGGCAAGCCCGCCGGCATCGACCTTGAGTACGACAACGCCCTGGACATGTTCAAGGCCGCCGTACGACGCTCCCCCGACTCACCGCTTATTCACTACTTCGACACCAGCTTGAGCGTCGTCGAGGTCGACCGACTGAGTGATGCAGTCGCGTGCGGTCTGCTGGCGAACGGCGTGCACGAAGGCGACAGGGTCGCCGTCTACCTGCAGAACGTGCCGCAGTTCCTGATCGGCATGGTCGCCATTTGGAAGACCGGCGCCACCATGGTGTCGATCAACCCGATGTACCGCGGCAAGGAAGTGGAGCACCTGCTCAACGACTCGGGCGCGGTCGCCATCATCTGCTTGCAGTCGCTCTACAACGACGTGATCGCCGGCTTGCGCTCGGCCACCAAGCTTTCTACGGTCATCACGACCTCGGAGTTGGACTTTCAGCACCAACCTCACGAGCGCTTGTTCGCCAACATCGAACGGCAACAGCCCGACGACACTCTCGATTTTCTGGAAGTTGCCAGCAGCTACGCCGGCGAGAAGCCGCCGCCCGTCACGCTCGACCTGGACTCGGTCGCGTTTCTCACCTATACCTCCGGAACGACCGGGCCGTCCAAGGGCGCGATGAACACACATCGCAACGTCATCTTCACCGCGCAGGCCTACCGAGACTGGATCGAGCTCACCCCCGACGATGTCGTGCTCGGTGTGGCTCCCCTGTTCCACATCACCGGGCTCATCGGCCACATGGCGCTGTGCCTGCTGCTGCCGGCGCCCCTGGTGCTGGGCTACCGCTTCGATGCGCCCGTAGTGCTCGAACTGATCGAGCGCTACGCAGTGACCTTCACTATCGGCTCTATCACCGTGTTCGTCGCCCTCATGAACGAACCCAGCGCCAAACACCGGGACACTAGCTCCATGCGGAAGGTGTACACCGGAGGGCAGCCGGTTCCGCCCACCATCGTCGATGACTTCGAACGACAGTTCGGCACCTACATTCATGTCGCATACGGGCTCACCGAGTCGACATCTCCTTCGCATTTCGTGCCCTTGCGTTCACGGTCACCGATCGATCCAAACTCCGGCGCGCTGGCGGTAGGGGTGCCCATCTTTGACACGGACGCCGCCATTCTGAACGAGGAGGGTGTGGAGGTAGCTCCCGGAGAGGTCGGGGAGATCGTGCTGGCGGGGCCGCAGATCGTGCCTGGCTACTGGGAGAAGCCCGAGGAAACGGCTCATGCATTCCACGACGGTTGGTTTCACACCGGCGATGTCGGGGTGATGGACGAACACGGCTGGTTCTACGTGGTCGACCGAAAGAAGGACATGATCAATGCCTCGGGATACAAGGTCTGGCCACGCGAGGTGGAGGATGTGCTCTACCAGCATCCGGCGGTGCG
Source organism: Mycobacteriales bacterium (assembly GCA_035690485.1). Classification (NCBI taxonomy): domain Bacteria; kingdom Bacillati; phylum Actinomycetota; class Actinomycetes; order Mycobacteriales; species Mycobacteriales bacterium. The sequence continues at coordinate 48,222 of DASSKL010000073.1, forward strand.
CGAAGCAGCCGTCGTCGGTGTCGCGGATCAGTATCGGGGCGAAACCGTTAAGGCTTTCATCAGCCTGAAACCAGACCAGACCGTCACAGCCGAAGAGCTCAAGGCGTTCTGCAAGGAACGGATCGCGGCCTACAAGTATCCACGGGAGATCGAGTTCCTCGAGGATCTGCCCAAGACGGTGACTGGGAAGATCCTCCGCCGCGAGCTCCGTACCTGACGTCCAGCGAGAAGTAGTGGGGAGGTCCTGATGCCGTACCAGTTCACGGAGAAGGGTGTGGAGACTCTCGAGGAGGTCAAGCGGTTCCTCGATGATCACATCTATCCGAACGAGCAGGAGTATCTCGAGCAGGCGCACGAGGTCGGGTCGACCGGCTACCC
>DASSKL010000074.1 GCA_035690485.1 Mycobacteriales bacterium
GCGAAGCAGAGCGGATATGCATGGGATGAGACGGTGAGGACGTGAATATCGGTGTGGTGTTCCCGCAGACCGAGCTCGGCGGCGACGTGGCGGCTGTACGTGCCTACGGCCAGGCGGTATCCGGGCTGGGGTTCACGCACATTCTGGCCTTCGACCACGTGCTGGGAGCGGACCCGACGGTGCACGCACCGTGGACCGGGCCGTACGACGTGGCAACGACGTTCCACGAGCCCTTCGTGATGTTTGGCTTCCTCGCGGCGATCACCCAGCTTGAGCTCGTCACCGGCGTCGTGATCCTTCCGCAGCGGCAGACCGCACTGGCGGCGAAGCAGGCCGCCGAGGTGGATCTGCTCACGTCGGGTCGATTCCGTTTCGGCGTGGGGATCGGCTGGAACCCGGTCGAGTACGAAGCTCTCGGCCAGCGCTTCGACCGTCGCGGTCGACGTCTGGAGGAGCAGGTGGAGCTGCTTCGTGCGCTCTGGACGACCCCGTCGTTGACGTTCAGCGGTGAGTTCCACCGCGTCACGGGCGCCGGGCTGGCGCCCCTGCCCGTGCAGCGCCCGATTCCGATCTGGATGGGCGGCAACTCGTCTGCCGCGCACCGCCGGATCGGCCGTATGGCGGACGGTTGGTTCCCCCTCATTCGACCTGGCGCTGATCTCGACGCCGCTCTCGATACCGTCCGCGCGGCTGCCGTCAATGCCGGCCGGGACCCCGCTGCCATCGGCATGGAAGGCCAGGTCATCTGGGACCCAGATGACGTCGAGCGGTTCGTTCGCCAGGTCGGCAAGTGGAGCGACGCAGGCGCGACGCACCTCTGCGTGAACACGATGGGCCTCGGCCTTGCGTCGGTTGACGAGCACGTCGTGGCTCTCGAGGCCGTGTCGTCAGCGCTCGGTCTGCACTGAGACGGAGATCAGCGCTCGAGCTTGCGTCGAGCACGCTGCCTTCGCCCGCGCCGGCCCGTCCGCCGCTTGGGTAGCTGCACTACATGCTGCTCGTGTGCCCCGGGCTGCGAAATGCGCGCCGCCGCGCAAGAACTGTCCCGTTCTGGGATGCCCTTGCGCGACATCGGACAACTGCTCGGCGTGTCCTATCAGCGTGCCCATCAGCTGGTCTCCGCTGACCTGTCGCGTGCGTCCTGACCTGCGCTGGTCGGTGCGCACTTCTAGCAGTCAGCGCCCCGCGCTTCAGGCGGAAACCGGTCGCTCTGGGCATCTTGCGCCAGGCCAGACGTTGGCGCTGGGACGATGAGAAGACGGCGCGGAAAGCGTACGGCCCAGGGCCTCAGCGAGCACCGCCGAACGCGTCCGAACGAGGCCGAAAATCCGCGTAGGTGCGGAGTAGCCTGAGCGTTCTTGCAGGCCAGAGGCCTGTTCTGCGTGGCGTCGACACCCGCCACTCTTGCAGCGTCGGGTTCAACTCCGGACAGTGTCGTCCACAGCAAGTCCGGCCGGGGTCAGGGCGTCGTCGAGGGCCTGCAGCAGGGTCTCGACGTCGAACGGTTTGGTCAGGTACGCCGTCGCGCCCTCGTCGAGGAGTCGCCGGACCTGGCCGGGGGTGGCGTCTGCGCTGACGATGATCACGGGAATGTGCGCGGTCACGGGGCCCTCGCGAAGTTGGCGGAGCACGGCATCACCGTTGATGTCGGGCAGGTGCAGGTCGAGCAGGATCAGCGCGGGTTGGTGCTCGCGGGCGAGGGTGATCCCGAGGCTGCCCTGCATGGCGGGGATCAGTTCCACCTCGGGTCGGCGCTCCATGATGCGTTCGACCAGGCGCACGTTCGAGATGTTGTCCTCGATGTAGAGGACCTTGTGTCGGGGGGACTCGGGGGTGCCCGGCTCGAGGCCGTCCGCGGGGGAGACGTTCTTCTCGTACTGGTCGAGGGGCCCATCGACGATCCGCAGTGTCGTCGTGAACCGGCTGCCTTCGCCGTGGGCGGAGCTCACTTCCAGTGTTCCGCCCATGGCTTCGGCGAGGCGGCGCGACAGCGCGAGGCCGACGCCGGCTCCCTCGACGTCGCTGCGTTCGGCGCCGAGTCGTTCGAACGGAACGAACAGTCGCGGAAGTTGCTCCGGGCGAATCCCGGGACCGGTGTCGGTGACGTGGATGCGCAGCTGGTCATCGTCACCGCGCTCGAAGGAGACCGTGACGGAGCCGCCGTCGTGGTTGTACTTGATGGCGTTACCGATCAGGTTGAGCAGGATCTGCTTGAGCCGCTGGCGATCGGCGAGGACGTGCAGCTGTGCGGGCGACGGCCGGTCGGCGTTGAGGCGTAGCCGACGGTGGGCTGCCAGCGGCTGCATGAGGGTGAGGCTGTCGGCGACGACTTCGCTGACCAGGACGGGTTCGGGTGACAGCGGGAGGGTGCCGGTCTCGATCCGGGCGATGTCGAGAACCTCGTTGATCAGGTCCAGCAGGTGCCGTCCTCCCTTCAGGATCTGATCGACCGATTCGGCCTGTGACTCGTTCAGCTCGTCGAGGCTGAGCAGCTGACCGAAGCCGAGGATCGCGTTGAGCGGGGTGCGCAGTTCGTGGCTCATGCGAGAGAGGAACTCGTCCTTCGAACGGTTCGCCGCTTCGGCAGTCGCGCGGGCCTGGCTTTCGGCGGCCGCGAACACCGCGCGCTCGTCCAGCGCCTGTTGCAGTTCCGTCGTCCGCTCCTCAACGAGCGCGAGCGCGTAGGCACGCCGCCGCACGAGCGTCTCCACGAGCACGGTGATCAGCAGCGCGCCGGCTAGTCCGGCGACGAGCGTCGCCCAAACGGCGTTGGCGGACAGGGATCCCACCAGCGGCTGCGGGCTGCTCGCGAGGAGCAGCCATCGATCAGTGCCCACGCTGATCTGCTGGCGGTCGACAGTGCCGGTCAGCGGCAGGTGACGGGTGGTAGTCAACACCAGGGTGGCGGGGTCGGGCCGGGTGGAGGCATAGAGCGCGCCTTCCAGCTCGCTGAACGGTCCGTCCTTGTTGGTGGAGGCGAACCCGTTGTCGCTCAGCGGCAAGTCCTCGTAGAGGACCATGCCGGTGCTGGTGGGGACCGTGAAGCTCAGCACCCTGCCGTCGGGCGTGTTCAGCACTCCCGCGGTCAGGCCGTGATTGCTGGCGGCTCGCCGCACGAGGCTGGCCCGGTCGGTCGACAGGGTGCTGCCGGCTGCCGGCCCGTTGCCGACGGATGCGACGACGACGACGGCCGACTGGGATACCTGCGCGGCGCCGATGGCACGCGCGTCCCCGAGCAACGCTCGCGCGGCGCTGGTGAACTGCGCTGTGGCGCCGGGCTGGGGTTGCGTGGTCAGCCCGAGCACCGGCAACGTTGCGGTGATCCCCTGGAATGCGGTGCTGAGGAGGACACCTGCCTCGCTCGTTCGCGCACGCAGGAGCCGCCGCTGTTCGTCGGCGACGGCTGCGCGCACGACCAGCGACGCGGCAACGGTCATCCCCACGAACACAATGAGGACGATCCAGGAGACCGGTCGCAGCGGGTTACCCACCTTGCGCTTGACCACGAACCCCGCCTCTGCCGTCCGGACGCTGTGCATGCCTATCGGCATCCGCTCGTGCCGACATGAGCGGGATTGTGGCGGCTGGGCCTATAGACGGCGTTTTGCGCGGCCGATAGAACTCAGGTGGAGGTGTCGGAGCAGTTGTCGAGCCGCTGTCTACCCAACTCCATGCCCCGTCAGCCCGCTGCCGCGGAGCGGGACGGGCTCGCGGCACTGGCGCATGATGCCGCGGCGCTCGTGGATGCTGTCGCGCTGGTCGTCGACGACAACGCCGACAACGTGCTCCTGCTGCGCCGGTTGCTCGAGCGTCTCGGTGTAGGCCGGGTGGTCGGAATCACCGACCCGCGGCAGGCCGTTGCGCACTACCAGATGCTCGACCCCGACGTGATCCTGCTCGACCTGCACATGCCGCATCTCGACGGGCTTGCCGTCCTGCACGCCCTGCGCAGGGTGATGCCTACTGACTCCTATACCCCCGTGCTGGTGCTGACCGCGGACGCCAGCGTCGCCGCGAAGGAACAGGCACTCCGGGCTGGCGCCAAGGACTTCCTCACCAAACCCTTCCAGCAGACCGAAGTCGTTCTGCGCGTGAAGAATCTGTTGGAGACACGGGCCTTACACCGCCTGCTGCAGCAGCACAACGCTCAACTGGCAGCCCAGCTTGCCGCGACCAAGGAGCGTGAACGCCGGCTTACCGAACAGCGCGAGGAGCAGCGTCGCCGCATCGAGGAGTTGCTCGACAAACAGGACATTACGATGGTCTTCCAGCCCATCGTCGACCTCACCTCTGGAGCCATCGTCGGCGCCGAGGCGCTTGCCCGGTTCAGCGGCACTCCCCGACGCCCGCCGAACGAATGGTTCGCTGACGCCGCCAACGTCGGGCTGCAGAACGAGCTCGAACTGCTCGCAGTGAGGCGAGCTGTGGGCCAGGTCGACGACCTGCCCGCCGGCACCTATCTGTCTGTGAACGTCACGCCGGACGTCGCTGTTGACGAGCGCCTCGTCTCGGCATTGGCCCCGGCAGTGGGGCGCTGCGTGCTCGAACTCACCGAACATGTTCGGGTCGAGCATTACGAGCAACTGGTGGACGCCGTCGGTGAACTGCGACGCCAGGGTGCCCGGATCGCGGTCGACGACGCCGGCTCGGGCTACGCCAGCCTCCAGCATGTCCTGCGGATCGCGCCGGACATGATCAAGCTCGACCAGCAACTCATCCGCGACATTGACCGCGACCCGGCACGCCAGGCACTTGCCACCGCGCTCGTCTCCTTCGGCAAGCAACTGGGAGCCACGATCACGGCCGAAGGCATCGAGACCCTGCAGCAGCTCGACACCCTGCGGCGCCTGCAGGTGCCATACGGCCAGGGCTACCACCTCGGCCGGCCGCGCCCGCTCCCGCTCCTCACGCTGCCCTAACGGCACCGGCGCCGGCACCGGCATTCCGGATTGCCCTGTTTGCGGAAGGCTGCCTGGCCCTGAGCCGGTCACACTGTTCTGGAGACCAACCGCACGACAGGAGCGTAGGTCTGGCGATGCAGGCCCACGACTACTACTTGCGGGCCATAGTTCGTAGCAGGACTACGACGATTCGAGCCGCGCAGGTGGCGGCGTGACAGGCGGTGACTCCTAGTGGCGACTCCTGTAGGTGAGGTCGCGCTCGCGGCGATGCGTGCCCACGGCGTGGAAACGATGTTCACGTTGTCCGGTGGTCACATTTTTCCGCTGTACGACGCTGCCGTGCGGGGAGCCACCACCGCAGGCACCGTCCGGCTCGTCGACGTTCGCCACGAGCAGAGTGCGGTGTTCGCGGCCGAGGCAACCGCGCGGCTCGGGCGGGTCCCCGGATTCGCGGCGCTCACCGCCGGCCCCGGTGTGACCAATGCCGTGTCCGCGTTGACCACTGCGCACTTCAACGGCTCACCGGTCGTCGTCGTCGGTGGTCGATCACCCGACGCCCGCTGGGGTGCCGGCGCCTTGCAGGAGCTCGACCACCCGGCTCTCCTCGCGCCGGTGACGAAGGCAGCCTGGACCCTCCACGACCCCGCGCAGGTCGGCGCGCGGCTCGACGCGGCCTGCCGCCTCGCGGTGACGCCGCACCGGGGGCCGGTGTTCGTCGACGTGCCGATCGACGTCATGTTCGCCCAGGCCGACACCGCGCCGGTGGTCTCGCCGGAGACCGTGCCGGCGGAGCCGGACGGGGAGTCACTGGCCCGCGCCGCTGAGCTGCTCGGGCAGTCCCAACGGCCGGTGCTCGTGATCGGTTCGGATGTGTGGCAGGCCGGTGCAGAGTTGTTGGCTCGAGAGCTTGCGGAGGCGCTCGATCTCCCGGTCGTCGCAAACGGGATGGGTCGCGGCGTCCTTCCCGGCGGTCACCGACTGCTCGTCAACCGTGCGCGTGGTCGAGCGTTCCGTGACGCCGACCTCGTGCTCGTGCTGGGTGCGCCGCTGGACTTCCGCCTCAACTACGGCACTTTCGGCGACCCGACCAGCCCGACGCCGGTGATCCACCTGGTGGATGCAGCCGACCAGGTCGGGTCGCACGCGCCGTTGGCCGCGAAGGTGGCGGGTGACCTGCGCCTGGCACTGGCGCAACTGCTGGCCCTCACCAGACAGCGTCTGGGCGGGGTGCCCCGGCAGGAGTGGACGGACAAGCTGCGTACCGACGTAGCCGCGGCTGCGGAGGGCGACGTCGCGCTGCTGGCTTCACAGGCGACGCCGATCCATCCCGCGCGCGTCGTCGGGGAGATCATGCGTCGCCTCGAAGCCGACGGCGTCATGGTTGTCGACGGCGGCGACTCGATCTCCTTCGCGGGCCGCTTCATCGAGCCTCGCCGTCCCGGTTGTTGGCTGGACTCCGGGCCCTACGGTTGTCTGGGCACCGGCGTGGGCTACGCGATCGGAGCCCGCATCGCCCGCCCGGAGTCTCAGGTCGTCCTGCTCCTGGGGGACGGGGCCGCGGGCTTTTCTCTCATGGACGTCGACACGCTGGTGCGCCATGCGCTCCCCGTCGTGATCGTGGTTGCTAACAACTCCTGCTGGGCGATGGAGAAACACCCGATGCGCCAGCTCTACGGCTACGACGTGCTGGCGGACCTGCGCAGCGGGACGTCGTACGACGGCGTTGCCCGTGCGTTGGGAGGTGCCGGTGAGACCGTGACCCGGCCGGACGAGATCGGTGCGGCACTCGATCGCGCGTTCGCCTCTGGGGTGTCGTACCTGGTCAACGTCATGACCGACCCAGAGGTGGCCTACCCGCGCTCGACGACGGGAGTGTGACCAGCCCGACGGTCGAGGTCCACCCGTACGTGCTTCGAAACACTCGGCACTCCGGTGCCCTTCGCCGACGTTGCAGACCTACCGCTATAGTCGCGTGGTGATTCGTACGCGATGCGCAGGGCGGGTCGGGGTCATGATCCCGATGCTCTGCCAGTGCCGCGTCGTGCGCTAGGCGCCGGGCGGATCCTCCTCTCTTTGCGACGTCGTCGCATCCTGCTCGTCACTCGCCGTTCGCCTGAGCGTTGCTGCTGCCACTGACTCTCGTGTACGCCCGCGGACTCTCCCATGCTGTAAGGGATTCTCGTGACTGAAACCCTGCCCGACGCCACGGCGCGGGTACGCCGGCGCTCCGCCCTCGACAAGCCGGCACCCGACTGGGACTTGGTCTACAAGCGCAACTACATCGAGCGGCTCAAGCGTGACCGGCCGCCGCTCGACGTGCGCGAGGAGCTGCCCGAGCTGATCGCGCGCGGCTACGAGGACATTCCCGAAGAGGACATCGTCCGGCTCTACTGGTGGGCCCTGGCTCACGACAAGCCCAAGGTGGGCACGTTCATGGTCCGGGTCAAGGTCGCCGGCGGCCTGGTCAGTGCGGCTCAGGTCCGCGCGCTGGCCCGGATTTCCCGCGACCACGGCCGCGACGAGGCGGAGCTCACCACACGCCAAGGCATCCAGCTGCACTGGGTGGCGCTGGAGCGACTGCCCGACGTGCTCGCCGACATCGAGGCTGCCGGCCTGACGACGTGCGGCGGCGAGGGCGACACCGTCCGCAACATCACCGGCTGCCCGGTTGTCGGCCTCACCGCCGACGAGCCGTTCGACGTCACCCCGGTCATCAGGGACGTGGCGCAGCACTTCTACGGCAACCCCGACTACTCGAACCTGCCGCGCAAGCACAAGTACACGATTTCGGCGTGCACGGCGCAGTGCAACGCACCGGAGATCTCTGACGTCGCGCTGCTCGCCGTCGAGCAGGGCGGCCGTGAGGGCTTCGCGTTGCGCATCGGCGGGGGCATGACCAACACGCCGCGCATCTCGCGGGACATCGGCGTGTTCATCCCGCGCGAGCAGACGATCGAGGTGCTGGAAGCGGTCACCAACGCGTGGCAGCGCGACCTGCGCTACCGCATCTCGCGGGCCAAGGCCCGGATCAAGTTCATGATGGACGACTACGGCCCCGAGGGGATGCGGGCGAAGATCGAGGAGACGCTCGGCCGCCCGCTCGAGGACGGCGCCGCTCCCGAAGCCAAGATCGATGCCGACCATCTCGGGATCCACCCGCAGCGCCAGGACGGCTTCGTCTACATCGGCGTACCGGTCCCGTCCGGGCGCATCACCGGCACCAAGCTTGACGTGATCGCCGACCTCGCCGAGAGCTACGGCGGCGACGTGCGCTTCACCCGCCAGCAGAACTTCATCCTCGGCAACGTGCCGGCCGACCGGGTCGACGACGTGCGGGTGACGCTGCGCGAGATCGGCTTCGACCTCGAGCGGGGACGCGCGTTCGGCCGTTCGATCGCCTGCACGTCCCACCAGTTCTGCAACTACTCGGTCGCCGAGACCAAGGGCAAGCTCGACGAGCTGCTCGAAGAGCTCACCGGGCAGTACGGCGCCGAGCGGATCGGCGACCTGGCGATCCACATGGACGGCTGCCCGCACGCCTGCGCCCAGCACTGGATCGGCGAGATCGGCCTGCAGGGCACCACGACCCGCGTCGACGGGTCCGACGAGCGGGTGGAGGCCTACGACCTCACGGTCGGCGGCGGGCTGGGCACCCGCACGGCCATCGGTCGGCGGCTGATGCGGCGGGTCCCCACGCACGAGCTCAACCGCGTGATGGACCGGCTGGTGGGCGCGTGGCTCGCCGAGCGCGACGCCCGGGCCGACCTTGGGTTCACGTTGGGCGACTTCTGCAACGCGCGCACCGACGAGGAGCTGATCACCGTCGCCACCGGCGGTGAGGTCGGCGCAGTCGACGCGGAGACCAGAGTCGCCGTCCGGCTACCGGGCCCGTTGCTGGAGCTCGTCAACGGCGAGGACCGGCTCGACGTGCACGCCGCCACCGTGGGCGAGGCACTGACCTCGGTGGCCGCGCGATTCCCGGCGTTCGGCGACACCGTGCTGCCCGGCGGGGAGGTGGCCGAGTCGTTCCTGATCGCGATCGGTGACGACGACATCCGTACCCTCGACGGGCTGCAGACCGCGGTCGCGCCCGGCCAGGACATCGTCATCGTGATGGCGATGTCCGGTGGTTGAGCCAGTGATTCCCCGACGATGCGACGAAGGACTGAGCAAATGACCCAAGCGCTGGAACTCGTCCCCAACCGGGTGATCTTCGACGACCTCGAGATCGGCGAGATCGCCCTCGACCTCGACGACCAGGAGCCCGAGGACGTCATCGAGTGGGGGCTGGAGACGTTCGGGGACCGCGTTGCGATCGTGACGGCACTGCAGGCCGACGGTATGGCGATCCTCGACATGGCCGTCAAGATCAAGCCTGACGTTCGAGTGATCACCGTCGACACCGGTCGGCTGCCGCAGGAGACCTACGCCTTCATCGACGAGGTGCGGGCGCACTACCCGTCGACCCAGTGGGACGTGCTCTTCCCCGACGCCGCCGAGGTCGAGGCGATGGTGCGCCGACGCGGCGTCAACCTCTTCCGGCAGTCCGTCGAGGAACGGATGTTCTGCTGCCAGGTGCGCAAAGTCCGGCCACTGGTAAAGGCGCTGCAGGGCCTCGACGCCTGGTTCACCGGGCTGCGCCGTGACCAGTGGGCGTCCCGGGCCGCGATCAAGAAGGTCGAGCTCGACCATGACCACGAGGGCATCGTCAAGATCAACGCGCTGGCCGACTGGGAGGGCCAGGAGGTCGATGCCTACATCGAGCAGCACGGTGTACCCCTGCATCCGCTCTACGCGCAGGGCTACACCAGCCTCGGCTGCGCCCCCTGCACCAGGCCCATTCAGGCGGGCGAGAACGACCGTGCCGGCCGCTGGTGGTGGGAGACCGGCGCGCCGAAAGAGTGCGGCATCCACTGCCCGATCGAGACCGGCAGCTTCGAGCACGAGGCCGCGGCGATCTTCGCCGAGGCGGCGGGCAAAGCCGGCCACTGACGATGTTCGCCCTCTCCGAGGACGAGGCCGTTGCCGTCAGTGAAACCCTCGCTGCGCTGCTGACGGTGCTCCCGCCCGGCAGGGACGACGCTTACCGGGCACTGGCCACCGCCGTGACCTCGAGGGAGGTGGGCGACGAGCAGGTGCCTCTGCTCCAGCGCGCCTGCGCGCTCGCGCTCGAGACCGGCAAGGCGCGCGAAATCGGCCGGGCGGAGAGCGAGCGGTTGCTGCTCGGCGTCTACCGCCGTACGCCGGGGGGCAAGGCACTCAGCGCTGAAGCCGCCGACGTCAACAAGGTGCTGGCCAGGCTCGCCGGCCGGACGCTGACCTCGGCCCGGATCACCGCCCGCATGCCCGGCCGCTACCTGCTCAACCTGGTCGTGGACGGGGTCGACGTCGCACTCGCGATCGAGCCCGAGGGCTTAGAGGTGCGCCACCTTCAGACCGGTTGACCGGACCGCCGGACTCGACGAGACCGCTGGAGTGGACGGCCGACGCAGCGCGAGCTGGGGCCTTCGCCCTGTGCTCAGTCCTCGAGCAGGAACGTGACCAGCATGTCGACGCGGTAGCTGGCTACGCGCCCTTCCTGGACCTGGACGCTTTGTTCTTTGATCCACGCCGATTTGATGCCCCGTAACGTCTGGCCGGCGCGGGCGAGTCCTGCATCGATCGCGTCCTGGAAGCTGGTGTCCGACTCAGCAGTGATCTCTGTGACACGCGCGACGGTGGTCATGGCGGTTCCTTTCGAGAGGGCGACGGCCGGAGGTGTTGGTGAGATGCAGCACTGGCTGCACCAGGTCGGGCGCTTGTTCAAGCCAGCCGGTCACCTGTCGGTCGGCCGTCAGGGCCGTACAGGGTCAGCGGAAGGGAGATGCCGCGGAGCGCGATGAGGCACATGTAGCGCAAGGCCTCGGCGCGGTTCTCGAGCGTGAGCTTGACCGCCACTCCGTCGCCGTCGTGGATCTCCCACCCACCACTGGGTCCGTCGGGCCGGCCGGTCTCTACCAGGGCTGTCGGCGGTGCGGTGCCGGTTGTCGTCGCAGGCCGTGCGGTCAGGACGTGCACGTTGCCGGTCGGCAGGTCGACGAGTTGCGGCAGCACGAAGTCGCTTTGACGTTGTCTCATTGGTCTACTCCTGCCGTAGTAGTCGAAGAACTGCGTGCATCCGTGCTCGTCGTCATCGAGTGCGGGCGGGTACTTGGGCGAGATGCGCGGCGAACCAGGACCCGGCGAGTCTGGCGATGTCGTCGAGTGCGCCAGGCTCTTCGAACAGATGGGTGGCGCCGGGGACGATGCTCAACCGGTTCGGGCATCGCAGCCGCATCTGGGCGGCCCGGTTGAGGTCGATGACGACGTCGTCGCGGCCGCCGACGATCAGCAGGGTGGGGGCCCGGACAAGACCCAGCCGTGGGCCCGCGAGGTCGGGTCGGCCGCCGCGGGACACGATGGCCGCCACGTCGTTGTCCGGGTCGGCGGCGGCCCACAAGGCGGCGCCGGCTCCGGTGCTCGCCCCGAAGTAGCCGACTGGCAGACCTTCGGTGCCGGGCTGGTGGTGCAGCCAGGAGGTGACGTCGAGGAGCCGGCCGGCGAGCAGTTCAGTGTCGAAGACGTTGCTCCGGTCGGCCTCTTCCTCGACGGTGAGCAGGTCGAAGAGCGCGGTGCCTAGCGGGGCAGCGTTGAGCGCGGAGGCCACGTAACGGTTGCGGGGGCTGTGCCGCGAGCTGCCACTGCCGTGCGCGAACACGACGATGCCCAGGGAGCGGTCCGGGACGGTGAGGTGTCCGGCAAGCAGGACCTGCCCGGCGCGGACTTGGACTTCTTCGTCGCGGCCCGGTGGGTCCGCCACCAACGTCAGGCTGCGTTCGCTTCCCGAGCCCATCTCAGCGGCCGGTCCGTGCGCGGCACGTCGGAGTAGCTCGGCGACCTGCTCGTCGCTGGTCTGCGTGAAGTCGGCGTAGAACTGACCGACGGCGTAGAACTCGTCCGGACTGGACAGGCAGATCACGGTGTCCGCATCCGGCCGCAGTCGCTGCTCCACCCCTCGGGGTCCGACCGGCACGGCGAGGATGACCTCAACGGCGCCCCGGGCCCGGGCGACCTGACAGGCGGCGCGCGCCGTGGAGCCGGTGGCGATGCCGTCATCGACGATGATCACGGTTCGACCGGCCAACGGCACTGGCGGCCGGTCGCCGCGGAAACGTTCGGCGCGGCGTTGCACCTCGGCGCGTTCGCGCCGCTCGATCTCGGCAAGTTCCTGGTCGCTGACCTCAGCCAGACGGACGACGTCAGCGTTGATGACGCGGGCACCCGATTCGCCGACCGCGCCCATCCCGACCTCGGGTTGAAACGGCACGCCGAGCTTGCGGACCACAATCACGTCGAGCGGAGCGCCGAGGGCGCGTGCGACTTCGAACGCCACTGGCACCCCGCCCCGGGGCAAGCCGACGACGACCACATTCCGGCTGGCGTACGACGTGAGTGCTCGTGCCAGATGACGCCCGGCGTCTACTCGGTCGGCGAAGCGCATCGCAACCTCCCGCGGCGGGCCCAGACCTTGAGTGCATCTCGCGTGAGCCGGCCAAGGAAGGGCCGAAGGTCACCAGCATCTGCGGCTCCGTCGGTGTCGGCCGGTCGGGACGGAGGACCTTCGGCCCTTCCGCATTGAGGGTCGAGATGAGTGTGCTGGTCGATGTGAACATCGGTCTGATCGCGCCGCCGTGGATCCCAGTCCCGCCACCGTCGTACGGCGGGACAGAGGTGGTGGTCGACAACCTGGCCCGAGGGCTGGCAGCGCGCGGTCACCATGTCCGGCTGTTCACGGTCGGCGCATCGACGTGCCCGGTGCCTCGGTCGTGGCTGTTCGATGAGCCCGTGACCCCGATGGGGGAGACGGTGCCGGAGGCCGCCCATGTGCTTGCCGCCTACGACGCGCTGACCGACCTCGACATCATCCACGATCACACGGTCGCCGGTCCGCTGTCCTGGGCTCGGACCCATCGCGGACCAGTGATCGTCGCCACCAACCACGGCGAGTTCACACCAGCACTGCGCGCGATCTACACAGCAACCGCGCGGCGGGTGGCTCTCATTGCGATCTCTCATTCGCAACGCGACAGCGCGCCAGAGGTTCCGGTCGCTGCGGTCATCCATCACGGCCTCGACCTCGACGCGTACAGCTTCGGACCAGGTGGCGGTGGCTACCTGTTGTTTGTCGGGCGGATGAGCCCGGACAAGGGCGTCCATCGGGCGATCCGCCTGGCCCGCCGGATGGGTCGCCAGCTGGTGGTCGTGTCGAAGATGTGGGAGTCGGCCGAACGCACATACTTCGAGCGGCACGTGGGGCCCTTGCTCGGAGCTGACATCGACTTGCGTCTGCACGCGACCCTGACCGAACGCGTCGAACTGCTCCGCCACGCCGACGCCCTGGTCAACCCGATCAGCTGGCCGGAACCGTTCGGGCTCGTCATGGCCGAAGCCCTTGCGTGCGGCACACCGGTCCTGGCCGCCCCCTTCGGCGCGACCCCGGAGATCGTCGACCACGGTCGCACCGGATTCGTGTCCGCCGACGAGGCGGAGTTGGCCCGCGCCCCGATCGACCTCATCGACCGGCGATCATGCCGGGATGCTGCCAAGCGGCGTTTTTCCCTGGACCGAATGGCACGGGACCACGAACGCCTCTATGAGCAGTTGCTCGACGAGTGTGTGGATGGTGTGACCGTCAGGAGCGGGGTCCGGGTCAACACCGCGACACGCGACGCCCCGAACAACGGTCGGCCAGCGGTTGTTCGTTAGAACCGGAGTGTCGCGCCGACTCCGCCGACCAGTGTCATCTCGTCAGGTTCGAGTACGACGACGTCGCTGTCTTCCGCGATCGCGGCGGCGACGAGAGCATCCACGAGCTCGTCAGCAGTCTTCATCAGCGGTGATCGCCGGTGCGCCTGGCTCAGTCGGGAGCATGCGTCGAGCCGGCGTTGCGCTTGTCGGTGAGAACACGTACGGAATCGGGGAGTCCGCTGATACGGACACCGTTGTCGTCGACGTCGAGGCGTGCCCGCGCGGACCCGATCGCCCATCGTTCGACCGACAGGGGGAGAAATTCCGGCGGCAGCTTGGCCGACACGGCGAGCTCACCGGCCGGCATTCTTGCGCTGAAGTCCAGCAGGCTTCGCAGTAGGAACAGCGGGGTGGCTGCGGCCCAGGCCTGGGGTGAGCACGAGGTCGGATACGGCAGTGGGGCGTCGAACTCGGTGCGGTCGAATCCGCACCAGAGCTCGGGCAGTCGGAATCCGAAGGCGGCCGCCGCATCGAGCAGCGCCAGACTCACTCGCTGCGCCTGGTCGACGAATCCGTACCGCATCAGCCCGGCGACGGTGATGGCGTTGTCATGTGGCCAGACCGATCCGTTGTGGTAGCTGAGCGGGTTGTAGGCACCCATCGAGGTCGCGAGAGTGCGAATGCCCCAGCCGCTGAACATCTCCTCCGACAGCAGCTGCTCGACCACCGACGCTGCCTTGTCGTCGTCGACGATGCCGGTCCAAAGGCAGTGACCGATGTTGGAGGTGATGGCGTCAACGGGCTTCTTGTCCCGGTCGAGCGCAACCGCGTAGTAACCACGGTCCGGCAGCCAGAACGCTTCGTTGAAGGCACGCTTGAGTGCCCGTGCCTTGCTTTCCCAGTGCTCGGCGCCGCTCGGATCGCCGTGGTCTCGGGCGATGCGGCTGCGGGCCCTGTAGGCGGCGTAGACGTAGCCCTGCACCTCGCACAGGGCGATCGGTGGGGCGGCGAGTTGGCCGTCGGCGAAGTTGATCCCGTCGCCGGAGTCCTTCCATCCCTGGTTGGCAAGGCCGCGGTCGGTGGCGCGCTGGTACTCGACGAACGCGTCGCCGTCGCGGTCGCCGTACTCCTCGATCCACGAAAGGGCTGCGTCGGCATGCGCTAGTAGCGGCGCCAGCTCTTCAGCAGGCAGTCCCCAGTCGTGCGTCTCGCCGAGCAGCGCGACGAACAGGGGGGTTGCATCCGCCGTGCCGTAGTAGACGTGGCCCCCGCCGAGGGCCAGGCCGGTCTCAGCGCCGAACCGTATCTCGTGCAGGATCCGGCCCGGTTGTTCCTCGGTCAGCGGATCGAGCCTGCTTCCCTGGTGTCGGGCGAGGGTCTGGAGCGTGCCGAGGGCGAGCTTGGGTTCGAGGGGGAGCGCCATCCAGGCGGTCAGGAGCGAGTCGCGGCCGAACACGGTCATGAACCACGGGGCGCCGGCCGCGACGACGTCCTCCTCTGGATGGTCGGGATCGTGGATCCGAAGCGCCCCCAGGTCACGCTGCCCGGTGCGGATCGCAGCCGCCAACGCAGCATTTGGGGTCGTGACGACGGGGCCGTTGTCGGCCCACTCCCTCCCGCGGCGCGAGGGACCGGCGAGTTCCGGTGGTTGACCGCAGGGGTAGGCCGCTTCGATCGGGGTGCCGTCGATCGCGAAGCGCACTTGCAGGCAGGTTCGCCACTGTTGACGGGGTGGGATGGCGGCGGTGAAGGTGAGCAACTCGCTGGCGTGTGTGGAGGCGCCGTCGCTGGTGACGTGCACATCGCGGCTGCGCCCGAGCCACCGGTAGGCGAAGTGGACTCCGGTGGCGTCGGCAGCGTCGACCGCGGTAACCCGGTCGGGGTGCGCGACGGCACGGTTCTCCTTGACGGCGAACAGGTCGGCGAAGTCGGCGTCGAGCAGCAGGGTGATCACGCATCCGGCGGTTTCCTGCCCGAGGTTGCGGACGACAACATCCTCGCGCATGCCGTCGCCGAGGTAGCGGTGGCGCAGCACCAGCAGGTGGCTGTCGGCCTGGCCGGCGCGTGGCGGCACCCGGCTGATGAAAGTCGCGGCGTACGGTTCATGCCGCTCGCTGGCGACCGGTTCGAGCGGGTGACCGTCGACGCGGAGCTCCCATCGGGACAGGCAGCGCAGGTCGCGGAAGAACAGTCCGTAGGGGCCGCCGGCCAGTATGTCCCCGCCCGGCGCGGCGACGCAGAACAGGGACCCCTCGACGAGGGTCTGTGCATCGTCCTGTGCTCCGGTCACCGGCGGTGCGCCGGTGTAGCTCCAACTCTGGTTCATGACCCGACCGAAGAGTTGACACGCGCCGACAGCCACGATGCGGCGTCCGTAGCCCCGCTGGGAACGGGCAGTAGCAGCACTGGAATCGTTGTCTCGGCGATTGTGGCGCGCACGGTCCGGGCCCGCCCGGCGGAGAGGTTCTGCGCCCATCCGAGTGCGATCAGGTCAGCGTGCTCGCTGGCGGCCACGTCGAGGATGTGTTCCCCGGCGCTTCCGCTACGCAGCTCCATCCGGACGTCGGGATGGTTGCAGTAGCGGCGGAGGAACTCCTCGACCCAGCTCTGCCGGGCATGCACGGGTTGGTCCCAGAACTTGGGCACGGTGGTCTGGTCGAACACGTGGAGCACGACGATGTCCGCCCCGGACGCGTGGAACATCCTGACGAGTCCCGTGACGGTCTCGGCGGACTCGATGCTGCCGTCGAGCGGGACCAGGATCCGGTCGAGGGCAGCCGACGGGTGCGCGTGCCGGCCGACGGGGATGATGACCACCGGTGTCGGGCACCGCTGGATGACGTCGGTGACCAGGTGGGCGGCGTGGCCGGCGGAGTAGGGAAGCGCGGCCATGTGGACTTGGGGGTCGTCGACTGCGCGCAGTACGGCGGCGCTGTTGTCGGCTGGGCGCGAGGGTAGTTGCCGTCGGTCGATGTCGAGGTGAAGGCTGCGGGCGAGAGCTTCGGCGACGGCGTTCACGCCAGGCGCGTCGTCGGGTTTTGCGGTGAAGGCGATCAGAGTCGGCATCAGCGGTGCACCACCCATCCCAGGTCGGACTTGACGAGATGCACCTGCCTGGTCATGTCGACGTCGGCCCCGGAGCGGGTGCGCACGGGCAACGGGCCGCTGCTTGTGATTGTCGCCGCGTCGCGTTCGACGCGAAGGTCGACCCGGCGGCCGAGGCAGCCGAACCGCAGGTGCAGGCTGCTCCACCGGAGCGGGAGCCGAGGGTCGATCTGCAATGCGCCATCGACGACGCGGGCACCGGCAAAACCGAACAACAGCGCCTGCCAGACCCCGCCGAGGGTGGCGAGGTGAAGGCCCGAAGCCGTCATCCCGGTGAGGTCGTCGAGATCGAGCCGCAACGCGATGTCCAAGTGAGTCAGTGCTTCGTCCGGCCGGCCGGCCCGGGCCAGCAGCGAGGCCGTGATCGCGGGCGACAGCGACGAGCCGTGCGCTGTCCTCGGCAGGTAGAAGTCGAGGTCGGCCTGGAGCGACCCGTGGGGCATGGCGTCCGGCAACAGATGGTGCGCCATGAGCACGTCCGGTTGTTTGATGATCTGCGCCGCGGATGTCCGGGCCGCGCCCAGGAGCAGGTCTGCGGCCAGTGGTGGTGTCCCGATGTCCGCGACGAGCAGGGGTTCCAGCTGGTAGTAACCCGCGAACTGCTCGTGTCGACCTGTCGTCGGGTCGTGGCCGTCGACGAGGGCGTCGGCCAGCCGTAACCAACCTGCCGTTTCTGTCGACGGCGCCTCGAGCGCGGCGGCACGCCGAAGGTTCCAGCGGGCGAGGACGTTCGTGTAGGCGTTGTCGTCCACGTTCTCGTGATACTCGTCCGGGCCGATCACGTGCCTGATGTGCGCCGTCCCGTCCCGCTCGGTGCGAGCTCGTGTCGCCCAGTAGCGGGCGGTCTCGCAGATCAACGGGCGGCCGGCATCGTCGAGGAATGCGTGATCGCCGGTCCAGCCGGCGTAATGCGACGCGGCCCAGGCGATGTCAGCGGTGATGTGCTCTTCGAGCTGTCCGGTGAGGATCGGCACCCATTCGCCGTCTGCTCGACCCGAGGACGGGGTGACGTCGTCGCCACGCGACGCCGACTCCCACGGGAACCGGACGCCGCCCAGACCTTTGAGCTGCGCGATCGACCTGGCTTGCGGGAGTCGCCGGATCCGGTACTCGAGCATCGCGCGCGCCGCGGCCGGGGACATGGTGGCGACGGCCGGCAGTACGAACACGTCGGCGTCCCAGAACACATGACCGGCGTACCCGGAGCCGGAGAGCCCGCGAGCGCCCACCGCCGCATCCCCGCGACGCGCGACGCTGTTCCACAGCTGGAACAGCGCGTACCTGGCCGCCAGTTGCGCCCGCGGATCATCGGGAATGCTGACATTCGTGACGGTCCAGCGTTGCGCCCAGGCAGCGCGATGGTCGGACAGCAGCCGGTCGAAGCCGCGTTGTCGGGCTCGCTTCAGCGTGTTGAGCGCGCGGCCGGTCGGCGGTGGTCGCCCGGCATCAGTGGCATAGGCGGTGACTCTGTCGATCACGCGTCGACCAGTGTCGCGCCTGACCACCTCGGCAGTAGCTGCTGCGATACCGCCGCGGTCACCGACGGTGCGCGCCCACGTGACACCGTTCGCCTGGCCCGAGGTCATCGGTTGGTCGGTCGGCTGGGTCAACGGAGGTCCTGGCGTGAGTCGTCGCGACGGGCCTTCGGCGCGCATGACGACCACGCCGCGGTCGGCTGCCGCGACGAAGCGCATCGTTCGTACGGCGCCTGAATGATCCAGCTGTTCCCGATGAAGCACACCAGTTCGCAGATCGAGCAGCCGCCGCTGTGCTCCGCCGGGGGCGTGTTGTCCGTCGGTCCGGATCTCGAGTGACAGGGGCGACGGGGCGGCGAGCAGGTGTTCGGCCGGCCCCAGCCCGTCGTAGACGCCGGACGCCAACACAGTGGGCCCGTCCTGCGGAACGTGTTCCTCGGCGGCCCCGCGTACGCCGATCACTCCGTCGCCAAGGCTCAGCAGGGTCTGCCGCGCACGGACACTGAGAGCGTCATCGCCGGTGAGGGCGAGCGTCCAGGCCGGGTCCTCATCGACGGACGGCACCCGGCGATGGTCCCGTCGCTGCAGCTGCTCGTCGAGCAGTCGCAGGAACGTCGAGGGCCCTCCGGGCCGATGCACGACGCCGGTCGGCACTCCGGTGGGTTCGACACCGACGGAGATTGCGGTGAGCCGCGCGGCGCCGACGGTCCGCAGCAGCAGAGAGTCACTTCCCGCGACGCCTCCGAGAGCGCCGAACTCGTCACCGACCACTAGCGCGAGGCCCGGCCCGATTCCACGCTCGGCGAACTTGCGAAGCAACGTGTCCATGGAGTCGGATTTGTCCGTCAGGCCGATCTCGACGTGCTTCACGTCGCTGGTGACCCGGGGCTCGTTGAGACCGGCCTCCTTGCTCGCGAGCAGCGCAAGATCGACCACCGCGGAAAGCGCGGGGATGCCGGCCCTGTGCAACCGGTCGGTGACGGCGGTAAGCAGTTCGCCGATGCGGGCCTTCGGCGGGTTCGCCCACGCCGGCTCGGGGATAATGTCGACCTTGCGCCGGTTCAGCCGCTGCGACACCAGCGACGCCGTCAGTCCGAGGGCAGCCAAGCGCTCGATCAACAGAGTGGCAGCGCGGTCCAGTCCGCGCTCTTCCTCCGCCGTTGCCACCCGGCGGGCGACCAGCCAGGGCCCCCGCTCACCGACGAGGAACAGCTCGGAGCCACGATTGAGCGCCAGGAACAGCCGCCCAGGACCGCCCGGACGAGCCGCTAGCTGACCATCGATGTTGCCCAGGTGGGTGCCGCTGACAACCGCGACATCGACGCAGCGCGCGCACAACGCCTCGACCCGTCGGCGCACGGCCAGGGCGGATGCGCGACGGTCGCGGACCGCGGTCCCGTCCCAGTCGAAGACGATCGCTTCGAAGGTGCGATCCAGGCCGTGCACCCGATCACGATGGTCCGTTC
>DASSKL010000075.1 GCA_035690485.1 Mycobacteriales bacterium
GCGCACGGCATACCGGACAGACTGAGCCACCGTGCAAGGTGTGCTGACCGGCTTCTGGGTGATCATCGCCGTGATCGCCGTGGGGTTCGGGCTGGCGCACCTCGGGGTGCTGCGCGAGGAGGCGCAGCACATGCTCGCGCGGCTGACGTTCTTCGTCGGGACGCCGGCGCTGCTGTTCCGGCTGCTCGCCCGCAGCGACGTGCACGAGGTGCTCTCGGCGCCGCTGGCCGTCGCCGCGATCAGCATCACGGTCAGCGCCGGGCTGCAGGTGGTGCTGTCCCGGCGCCGGGGGCTGGCGACCGACGACACGGTGATCAGCACGCTCGCGAGCTGCTACGTCAACGCCGGCAACCTCGGCCTGCCGATCGCGATCTACGCCCTCGGCAACGGCGCTGCCGTGGTGCCGGTCATGCTGCTGCAGCTGGTCGTCCTGGCGCCGGCGGCGTTCGCGATCCTCGACTCGGTCACCACGGGCCGGCGCACCTCGCTGGGCACGGTGCTGACCATGCCGGTGCGCAACCCGATCACCGTCGGGACCCTGCTCGGGCTGGTCTGGTCGATCACCGGTTGGAGCCTCCCCCCGCTCATCGACGCGCCGGTCGAGCTCGTCGGTAACCTCGCCGTGCCGGCCGCCCTGCTCGCGTACGGCATCTCGTTGCGCCTCGGCCCCCGACCGCTCGGCGGCGTCGAGCGCGGGCAGGTCGCCGGGGTGGCCGTCCTCAAGCTGCTCGCCCAGCCGCTCGCCGCCTATGCCGCCGGCCGGTGGATCTTCGGCCTGTCCCCGCACGGCCTGCTCACCGTGACGGTGATGGCCGCCCTGCCGACGGCGCAGAACATCTTCATCTACGCCAGCCGCTACCAGCGCTCGATCGTGCTGGCCCGGGACGCGATCTTCGTGACGACCGTGCTGTCGGTGCCGACGATCCTGGTGATCACGGCGCTCCTGGCCTGACGGACCACGCCGTGTGCGGCGGGTCGGCGCACCGGCCTGCCGAGCGGATGCGGCACGATATGGGCCGTGCCCGTCGCGTCCCTCCTCACCCGGCTCGAACGCCGGGTCTTCCGGGGCGCCATGCGGGTCCGTCGCCCGGACGCGACCGTCGTCCCGGCCCTGTGCGCGGGCGTCGGCATGGGAGCGCCCCTGCTCGCCCTCTACGCCGTCGGCCGGATCGACCTGCTCGTCTTCGCCGCCTTCGGCGGGTTCACCTCCCTCTACGGCCGCAACGAGCCGTATGCCGTGCGCGCACCGATGCTCGCCGCCGTCGGGTTGTTCCTCACCAGCGCCGTCGTCGCGGGCACGGCCGTCGCCGCCCTGTCGAGCAGCACGCTGCTCGCGATCGTCGTCGTCGCCGCGTTCGCCGGGCTCGCGAAGCTCCTCGCGGACGCCGGCCGGGTCGGGCCGCCGGCCGGCCTCATGCCGGTGTTCGCGATCGCGGTCTGCGCCGAGCTGCCGGTCGAGGCGTCCGCGATCCCGGTGGCGGCACTGACCGCCGCCGCTGCAGCCGGGTGGTGCTGGCTGGTCTGCATGTCCGGCTACCTGGTCCGGCACCACGGCCCCGAACGCGTTGCGGTGGCACGGGCCCTCGAAGCCGTGGCCGACCGGGTCACCGCGGTCGGCACCGAGCTCGAACCGACTGCGCGCCACCGGGCCGGCGTCGCGCTGCAACGGGCGTGGCAGGTCCTCGGGTCGGCCCGGCCCACCGTGGTGACGGGACGACTCGAGGCGCTGTGTGCCGTGGGCGAGTCCGTCATGGAGCGGGCCCGGCAGGCGCACGAACGCGCGGTGGGTGCTCGTCGTGCGGGCGGCGAGGCCGATCCTGCCGGCGACGGTGGTGCGGGCGGCGAGGTGGTCGACACGGCGACGCTCCTGCGGCTGGCGTCGCGGCTGCGCCGGTTCGGTCGCACGCCCGACGTGCCGAGCAGCGGCGCCGCCGAAGCGGGTCTGGCCGAGCGCCAGCACGCCTCGGCCGTGCTCGACCGGCCGGCCGCGCTGCTGACCCACCCCTCGGCGACCCGGCACATGTCCCGCCCACCCAGCTCCGGGCGGTGGGGCTCCTCCGTGCGCGAGCTGCGACCGTCCTCGCCCTACGTCCCGCTGGCGCTGCGGGTCTTCGTCGCGGCCCTGGTGGCCAGCGTCGTGGCGCACGCCGCCGGGCTCGGGCACACGTCGTGGGCGGCGGTGTCCGCGGCCGCGGTGCTGCAGTCGGTCAACACCGTCTCGACCCTGCACCGGGGCATCCAGCGTGCCGTCGGCACCGGGATCGGGTTGCTGATCGGGGTGGCGCTGCTGTGGATCGCCCCGGAGGCGCGCTCGGCGATCGTGCTGGTGATCGTCTTCCAGGTGCTGGCCGAGCTGACGGTGATGGTCAACTACGCCTTCGCCCTCGTCTTCGCGACGCCGGTCGCGCTGCTGCTGGCCCACGTCGGGCACGACATCTCCACGACGAGCCTGGTGACGGACCGGCTGCTCGACACCCTGATCGGCGCGGTGATCGGCGTCATGTGCGCCGTCGCGATCCCGAACCACCGGCTCGCCGACACGCTGCGCGGGTCCATGCACGACGCCGAGGAGGCGCTGCGGCGGGGGCGAGCGGCCCTCGGTGCAGGTGACGCCGACCAGCCGGGGCCGGCAGCCGACGATGCGGCCGGATCGCAGGCCGGCTCGGCGGCACGACTGGAGGCAGGGCGCGCCCTGGCGCTCGCCCTGCAGCGGATGCGCAGCGCCTACGACGCCGCCTCCGGCGAGCCGACACCGGAGGACCTGCCCGCGGAGAGCTTCCTGCGCCTCGAGAGCGAGGGGTTCACCGTGCTGGCGCGGCTGACGTCCTGACGCGGCTGACGTCCTGACCGGCCCGACACCACACGCACAAGGCCGGACCGCAGGAGGGGATCGCGGTCCGGCCTTGCCGTCTCGTCGTCGTGGAAGGTGGCAGAACCCGGCGACGAGCGGAGCCCAGGTCGAGGGGCTCCCGTCTTCGTCTCGCTCAGGGCATCGCGGGGA
>DASSKL010000076.1 GCA_035690485.1 Mycobacteriales bacterium
CGTGGTCCAGGAGCGCCTCGGCCACGCGAACGTGGGCGTGACCCTGGACACCTACTCGCACGTCACCATGCCCATGCAGGCCGAGGCGGCCAACCTGGTCGCCGGACTCATCACGAGCAAGATCACAAACATTCCGTGACCAGTTCCGTGACCACGGGCACTCTTTGATCTTGATATTCAGGTAAACCTGCAGGTCAGCGCGCTGTGCTTTGGCGGTGGAGGTGGGATTTGAACCCACGGAGGAGTTGCCCCCTCACACGCTTTCGAGGCGTGCTCCTTCGGCCGCTCGGACACTCCACCGCCGACCAGGCTACCGGACCGGCCAAGGTCATCGCCGGTCAGCGACGCGGTAACGCTGCTACCTCGCGATGATCATGGGCGTGGCCGGCGTACGCCGAAGAACTCCCGCAGCAACGCCGCACTGTCCTCCTCCAGGACGCCGGCGAGCACCTCGGGCCGGTGGTTGAGCCGGCGATCGCGGACGACGTCCCAGACCGATCCGGCGGCGCCGGCCTTCGGGTCGGCTGCCGCGTAGACGATGCGGTCGACGCGGGCCAGCACGGCGGCGCCGGCGCACATCGTGCAGGGCTCCAGCGTGACCACGAGCGTGCACCCGTCGAGCCGCCAGCGCCCGAGCCGTTCGGCAGCCGCGCGCAGCGCCACCATCTCGGCGTGGCCGGTGGGGTCCTGAGCGGCCTCCCGGACGTTGCGGCCGGCGCCGACGACCTCACCCGCGGCGTCGACCACGACCGCACCGACCGGCACGTCGTCGGTGGCCAGGGCGTCACGGGCTTCGGCGAGTGCCTGCCGCATCGCGCCGGCCCAGCGGTCGGCCGTCGCCGTCACGACCTCAGGTGCCGCGCAGCTGGTCGAGCTCGTCGAGGCAACCGGCGCGCTCGCAGATGGCCGTGATGATGTCGGCCGGCAGCTGACCCTCCTCGGCACACAGCTCGAGCAGGCGGGCCGACGAGGTGCCGAGGTCGGCGACGAGCTCGGCGTCTCCGGCCGGCTCCGCCGCCGGGCGCATCGACTCCTCGTCGTCGTCGTCCTCGCTCTCCTCCGCCTCGACGACCGGCTGGGCGGCGGCCTCTTCGTAGAGGATCCCCGCGACGCGGCTCTGCTCGACCACCCGGGAGTCGGAGACGAACACCCGCGGGTCGTTGTCACCGTCGACCCGGACGACGCCGAACCACTCGTCGTCCTCCTCCACGAACAGCAGCGCCGGGCCCTCGGAGTCGTCGCCGGCGAGCTCGCGCAGCATGTCGACGACCTGGTCGAGGTCCTCCACGTCGTCGAGGTCGAACTCGCTGCCGACCCAGGCTCCGTCGCTGCGCGCCAGTGCGGCGGCGAAGTACGCCACTGTCTCGTCCTCTCCGGTCGCGATCAGCCGATCGCGGCGTCTACTGCCCGCTGGAACGCGTCACCGAACCCGAGCCGCTCGGCGATCGCGGTCAGCATCTCGTCGGCGTAGGCCTCCCCGTCGGCCAGCACCGCGCCGAGCTCCATCTCGTCCAGTCCCAGGTCGGCGAAGATCGACAGGTCCCCCGCCGGCCACACGTCGTCGAGGTCGTCCTCGCCGGGGACGTCGAGGTCGAGGCGCTCGACGACCTCGCGAGCGAGATCCCAGGCGACGGCGGCGGTCACGTCGGAAAGCAGGATACGGACCTCACCGCCTCGCAGCCGCAGCGCGACGAAGAACTCGTCGGCGACGTCGACGAAGGCGATGCTGCCGATGTCGCTCGCCTGCTGGCGCAGCGCCGCGATCAGCCCGTCGAGGTCGTCGACGAGCCGTTCGGGAAGTACGCCGACCTCCCAGGCTCCCTCCTCGCGGGAGACGACGACGGCGAAGCTGGTGTCGTCTTCGACGCGGACAGCCATCTCGCTCCTCCCGGCCGGTGTGGTCGCCGCGCCGGATCGTGACAGATTCCGCGCGGCAACGCGATCCCGGCGGTCAACGAGTCAGGACGGTGAATCGTCACCCGGCCCGGAGCAGGCCGTGCTCGGCGATCGCGTCGAGGGACAGAGTCTTGTAACCCTCGCGGTCGAACAGCACGGTGATGCGGTCGCCGTCGTGGCTCATCACGGTGCCGTTGCCCCAGCGTGGATGCGTCACCCGGGAGGTGACGGCGTAGGGCGAGTCCGGCCCGTCGGCGGTCTCGACCGGCAGCCCGGCGTCGCAGGTGTCGCAGTTGCCACAGGGGTCGTCGAGCGTCTCGCCGAAGTAGGCCAGCAGGAACTGCCGGCGACAGCCGGTCGTGTCGGCGTAGCCGCGCATCATCTCCACGCGGGAGCGGTCCATCCGCTCACGGGCGTCGGCGACCGCGACCGCGGCTTGCGCGGCCTCGGCCGGATCGGGCGCGGCGCCGGGCACCGCGACCTGGCCCTCGTCGGTGCGGACCAGCGCATCGACCTGCTCGAGCAGGTTGACCACGGCGGTCAGGCGGGTCTGCGACAGGTTGGCCTCGTCGGCGAGCGCCGAGGGGTCGACCGGGCGACCGGCGAGTCGCACCAGCTTCGCGACCCGTTCGAGGATGATCGGGTCCGGCGCCGACGAGGCGAAGAACCGCCGCAGCCCGAGATCCTCCGGGCGGTAGAAGAGCACCGCCACCGCGGGCTCGCCGTCACGACCGGCGCGGCCGAGCTCCTGGTAGTAGCTGTCGAGCGAGTCGGCGACGTCGGCGTGCAGCACGAACCGGACGTTGGGCTTGTCGATGCCCATGCCGAAGGCGGTCGTGGCGACGACCACGTCGAGCTCGTCGTCGATGAACCGCTGATGCACCTGCTCGCGGTCGGCCGCGCGCATCCCCGCGTGGTAGGGGGAGGCGCGCAGGCCGATCTCGGCCAGCGCCTCTGCGTAGGCCTCGGTGTCCTTGCGCGTCGCGACGTAGACCAGTCCCGGCTTCGCCTCGGCCGCCGCCCGCAGCACGACCGCCTCCCGCTTGGCGTCGGCCTCGCGGAAGCTCTCGACGTCGAGGTGGATGTTGGGCCGGTCGAAGCCGCACACGACGACCTCGGGGGTGCGCAGCCCGAGCCGCGCGACGATCTCCTCGCGGACCGGCGGCGCGGCGGTCGCCGTCAGTGCGACGACGGTCGGGTGGCCGAGGCGCTCGATGACCGCCCCGAGTCGCAGGTAGTCGGGCCGGAAGTCGTGCCCCCACGCCGAGACGCAGTGCGCCTCGTCGACCACGAAGAGCGACGGGCGGGCCGCCTCCAGCCGCTCCAGCACGTCGGGCTTGGTCAGCTGCTCGGGCGCGAGGAACACGAACTCCGCCGCCCCCGATCCGACCGCTTCCCAGGCCGCGTCGACCGCGCGGCGCGACTGCGCGGAGTTGGCCGCCACGGCGTGCAGTCGATCGCCCTCCCCCTCGGCTCCGGCGCGGGCGAGCAGGCCGGCCACCTGGTCGCGCTGCAGCGCGATCAACGGCGAGACGACGACGGTCGGCCCGTCGCGCAGCACCCCCGCCACCTGGTAGACCGCCGACTTGCCGGCGCCGGTCGGCATCACGACCAGCGTGTCGCGCCCCTCGTAGGCGGCCTGCATGGCGGGCAGCTGACCGGGTCGCAGCCGCGACCAGCCGAAGACCTCTTTCGCCGTACGACGAAGGGCAGCGGCGGGCGACGAAGGTCGGGACAGCGCGGGCTCCTCGGACACCAGAGTCGGTGAAGGACGCGGTGGTCCCTACCCCGGCGTGACGCCGTGGACGCCTGCTCCCGACGGGGACTGTGGATCCGGCCCCGGCCGGATCAGGTGCCCGGGCGGACGGCTCCGGCGTAGTCGGACCGGTAGTAGGGGGAGATCCGCACGTTGGCACCGGTGTGCGGCGCCTCGATCATGTCGCCGTTGCCGATGTAGATGCCGACGTGGTGCAGGTCGCTGCCGAAGAACACCAGGTCGCCCGGCTGCAGCTGGCTACGCGAGACGTGCCGGCCTTCGTTCCACTGGGAGCCGGTGTAGTGGTCGAGGTAGACGCCGGCCTTGCCCCAGACGTACTGCGTGAGCCCGGAGCAGTCGAACGAGTCGGGGCCGGCCGCGCCCCACTGGTAGGGCTTGCCGAGCTCCTTGTAGGCCCAGCGGACCGCGGTCGACGCGCCGCCGGAGCCACCGGGGGCGGGCGAGCTGGGCGTGTCGGACTGGCCGGCGAGGGAGTTGGAGGCGTCCTCGAACGCCTGCGCCTGCTGTGCGGCCGCCGCCGCCCGTGCCGCGGCCGCCGCCGCCTCGCGCAGCGCCGCCTGCCGCTCGGCCGCCTTGCGAGCCCGCTCCGCGGCAAGGCGCGCCTGGCGCTCGATCTCGGCTTCCTTGGCCTGAAGCGTCGACAGCAACGCACGCTGCCGGCCCACCGTCGACTGGATCTCCTGCCGGTCGCTGGCGATCTTCTCGGTGACGGCCTTCTGCGCACCGAGAGCGCGGTCGGCGTCGGCCTGGGCGTCCTCGAGCTGGTGGCGAGCGCTGGAGACCTGGGCCAGCGCCTGCTGCTGGCTGCGGGCGATCTGGTCGAGCGCGTTGGCGCGACCGATGAACGTCTGCGGGGACGAGTCGGTGATCACCTCGAGCTCGGCCAGACCGTGCGAGCGGTAGGCCGCGGCCGCGAAGCTGCCGATGCGGTCGCGCAGGGCGGCGACCTGGTCCTTGGCCCGCTTCACGCGGTCGGACGCCGTCAGGTAGCGCTGCTGTGCTGCTGCCAGATCGATCCGGGCGGCGTTGTAGCGCTCGGCGACCATCTCGGCGTGCGCGTTGAGCGCATCGAGCTGGTGCTGCGCCGCAGCGATCTGCTGCTGCACGTCGCTCGCCGGTGTGGCGCCCGCGCTGCCGGCCGGCAGGACGACGACCGAGGCAGCAACGACGCCGGCGACGCCGGCGGAGGACACGATCGAGACCAGACGGGTCCGCAGACCACGGGGGCTCGCCACAGGCTGGACGGCTCCTCTTCCACAAGCCCGCCTACCGGGTTAGCTGTCGGGTTCGGGCGGGGAAGAGCGCCCTACGGGAGCAAGCTCCCGACTCACCCCAAGGGGACGTGCGTCACCGCACCCGCATCATGCGAGCACGTGGGTCCCCGGTTCCTGCTTGCACAGGATTCGGCGGTGACCTCAACGCCGCCGGCCCCACTGACCGGCAGGTCACGGAGAGGTCACGGCGAAACTAGCAGAGGGGCACGGCCGGTCAACGGACGTTCGCCCCCTACGGTGTCCGACGTGTCGCGCTACGCCCTGGTTCGTGGTGGCACGGCGGGCGCACTACCTACTGACCGGCAGGACTCCCTGATCCGAACGGGGTAACAAGGCAACCGTGGTCTTCATCCTCGGACTCGGCGCCGCACTGGCGCTGGCGGTCGGCTTCGTGCTCCAGCAGCGCGCGGCCTCTCAGGAGCCGCCCGAGGAGATCCTCTCCCCGATCCTGCTGCTGCGCCTCATGCAGCGCCCGATGTGGCTGGCCGGCATCGGCGCGATGGTCGTCGGACAGCTGCTCGGCGCCGGGGCGCTCGACCTGGGCAGCGTCTCGCTGGTGGAGCCGCTGCTCGCCGCCAACCTTCTGTTCGCCCTACCGATGTCGGCGGCCTGGCAACGCCGCCGTCTCGGGCTGCGCGAGTGGGCCGGCGCCTTCATGCTCAGCGGCGGGCTGGCCGGCTTCGTCGTCGTCGGCCATCCGCACGGCGGCACAGCCGCGCATCTCGCCTGGCCCAACTGGATCATCGCCGCCGGCGGCATCGCGATCGTGGTCAGCATCTTCGTGACGATCGGCAAGCGGCTGCCCTTCGGCGAGGAGGCCACGATGCTCGCGCTGGCTGCGGGCGTGCTCTACGGCCTGCAGGACGCGTTGACCCGCCGGATGCTCGCGCCGAAGGAGTTCCACTTCCTCCACCTGCTCACCGGCTGGCCGCTCTACGCGCTGGCGGCGGTGGCGGTGCTCGGCCTGCTGCTCGCCCAGTCGGCGTTCGAGGCTGCGCCGCTGGCCGCGTCGCTGCCGGCGATCACGGTGGCAGAGCCGGTGACCGGCATCGCCTTCGGCGTCGGCGTCTACGGCGAGCGCATCACGCTGTCGCCGGTGGAGCTGGCGATGGAGCTGCTGGCGATCACCTGCATGGTGGTGGGGGTGCTGCTCGTCGCGAGATCACCGCTCGTCAGCGGGGCGGTGCCCCTCGAGGGGGATCCCGGCGCCGTCGAGCTGGCCAACCGCGAGCGGGAGAACGTCTGACGGCACAGCCGTGGCGGCCGCCCGCTCCGCCAACCGGCAGAACGCGCACACCTCGGCGGTGCTCGGTGACCCGCAGCGGCTGCACTCCCCGACCAGACCACGCTCCGTCTCGGCGACCCCGTCGAGCAGGGGCAGCACCCGCTCGATGAAGCCGAGGTAGAAGTCGGCCTTGATCCCGGGCGAGGACTCCTCCATCTGCCCGAGGGTCTCCTTGTAGCGCAGGTGCCGGTTGCCGGCCGCCATCGGACACTCCTCGACGACGTAGTCGATGCCCTTCAGGACGCAGTAGGCCGCGGTCTCGCGCTCGCTCATCCGGATCAGCGGCTTCACCCGGCGGACGAAGCCGTCGGTCGACGGCAGCACCGGACGCTGCCGCGCCAGGTAGTCGACCTGCCAGTGCAGGACGTTGCCGAACAGCACCGCGGCCTCGTCGTCGAGGTTGTGACCGGTGACCAGTACGTCGTAGCCGCGGTCGCGCGCCGCCCGGTTGAGCAGGTGCCGCTTCGACAACCCGCAGGCGGAGCAGGGCGAGCGGCGTACGGCTTGCGACGCCTCCGGGATGCCGAAGCCCGCCTCGGCGCGGACGTCGACCTCGACCAGCGCCACGCCACGGGCGGCCGCGAAGTCTCGGGCGTAGACCGCCGAGTGCTCGCTGTAGTCGCCGATGCCCAGGCCCAGGTAGACGCCGTCGGCCTCGTAGCCGAGATCGAGAAGCAGGTCCCAGACGGCGAGGGAGTCCTTGCCGCCGGAGACGGCCACGAGCGCGCGCTCGCCCGGGGAGATCATCTTGTGCTTCTCGACGGTGCGCCGGACCTGCTCGCGGCAGTGGTGCAGGAAGCAGTCGCGGCAGAAGGCCGCGCGGTGCCGGCGTACGTCGATGACCGCGGGCTCCCGGCAGCGGCGGCACTTCACCGCGCGCCCCCGGAGATCACCGGGCGGATCTCGATCTCGTCGTCCGCGGCGAGAAGGGCGTCGCCGGTGACCAGGCTGTCGCCGCGGATCACGAGCACGGCCTCACGGCGCAGGCCGAGCTGCCGGAGCAGCTTGTCGACGCGCACCGGCCCGTCGACGTCGACGGTGCGCTTGGGGTTGTGCAGCCGGACCTGCATGGCCCCACTGTAGGAGCGAGCGGCGCAGGAGCTCAGCGGTCGCCGAGCACCTCGTCGCGGCGCTGCTGGACATCGGCGTCGTCGAACTGCGTGTCGACGTCCTCCAGCGGCGTGTAGCGCTGCTCCTCGGCGTAGGCCTCGAAGGCACGGAAGTCGGCGTCGGTCTGCGGCCGGTCGAGCAGGGCACGCGGCCACAGCCGGTCGCTGAGCACGACGTTGAGCTCGGCACCGAGCAGCACCAGCTGAGCGGCCAGGTAGAACCACGACAGCAGCACGATGACGATCGCGAACTGGCCGTAGGTGCCCTGGGCACCGTGCAGCTTGTGGGTGACGACGGCGGTCGACCCGAGCTGCAGCGCATACCACGCGACTGCCGAGAACGTGGCGCCCGGCAGCGCCTCGCGCCACGTGATGTCGCGCACGGTCAGCCAGTTGAACGCGACCGCGAAGATGCCGATGTTGATGGCGATCGCGACGATCGCGCTGCCGATCTTCGCGGCGATGCCGAGCGTCGAGCTGGTACCGGTCACGACGCCGGACAGGCCGGTCGAGACGATGAGGCCGATGCCCACGACGAGCATCAGCACGACGGCCCGTTTCGTCTTCTCGACCACGTTGGGGCGGTCGGCCATCGGGATGTTGTAGACGGAGTTGAACGCGGTCTGCGCCGTACGCGCGACCGCGAGGCCGCTCCAGAGCGCCAGCACGAGCCCAACGATCAGGGCCGCGGCGTTGCCGGTCAGCGACTGATTCTTGCCGAGGCTCGAGCCGATCAGCGGGATCTGCGAAAGCCAGGAGTGCTGGACGTTCTTCTGCAGGTCGGGGTGACCGGTCAGCACGTAGCCCAGGATCGTCGTCGCCGCCAGGATCAAGGGGAAGATCGAGAAGAACGCGTAGTAGGAGATCAACGCGGCGAGGTTGGAGGCCCGGTCCTCGCTGAACTTGCGGATCACGGCGTAGGGCAGGCCGAGCCAGTCCCGCCGCCGCTGGTAGCCGTCGGCGCGGCGCACGGCCGCGAGCAGGCGCTCCTTCATGACCCTCCTCTACCCCGCAGCGACCTTCGCCCGACCCAAGCCGGGTCCTAGAGTGCGGGAATGCTGCGTTGCAGCTCTCAGCCTCCGGAGGTCCCCGCATGAGCGATCTCGTGCTGTACGACGTGCGCGACGGCGTCGCAGTCCTCACCCTCAACCGGCCCGACCGGCTCAACGCCTGGTCGCTCGACATGGAAGCCGTCTACGCGGAGTGCCTCGACCGCGCGGCGGCCGACCCCGACGTACGCGTCGTCGTGGTCACCGGCGCCGGCCGCGGGTTCTGCGCCGGCGCCGACATGGACCTGCTCCAGGGCATCGGCGGCGGCAACGCGGGCCAGCCCCGCCACGAGAAGGCCCACTACGAGTTCGAGCCGGCGGTGCCCAAGCCGGTGATCGCGGCGATCAACGGCGCGTGCGCCGGGCTCGGCCTGGTCCACGCGCTGCTGTGCGACATCCGGTTCGCCGCGGCCGGCGCGAAGTTCACGACCGCGTTCGTCCGGCGGGGCCTCATTGCCGAGCACGGGTCGGGCTGGCTGCTGCCGCGCGTCGTCGGCCTGTCCCGATCGCTCGACATCCTCATGTCCGGTCGGGTCTTCCTCGCCGAGGAGGCCGAGCGCATGGGCCTGGTCGACCGGGTCGTCGCGCCCGAGGCGCTGCTCGACGAGACGCTGGCCTACGCCCGCGAGATGGCGACCTGGTGCTCGCCCGCGTCGATGCGGGAGATCAAGACGCAACTCTGGCACCAGGCCTGGGGCTCGCTCGAGGACAACGTGCACGACGCCAACCAACGCATGGTCGCGTCG
Source organism: Mycobacteriales bacterium (assembly GCA_035690485.1). NCBI lineage: Bacteria > Bacillati > Actinomycetota > Actinomycetes > Mycobacteriales > Mycobacteriales bacterium. The sequence continues at coordinate 9,137 of DASSKL010000076.1, forward strand.
TTCGGCCGGCCCGACTTCAAGGAAGGCGTGCAGAGCTACCTCGAGAAGCGCGAGCCGCGGTTCACCGGCGTCACCGAGTAGGGGCCGGCCTCAGCGCAGGTGCATGCCGCCGTCGGAGATCCACACCTCGCCGGTCGTGTAGCGCGAGCGGAGCAGGGCCAGCACGACCTCGGCCATGTCGTCGGGCTCACCGGAGCGTCGTAGCGGCGCCATGGCCTGCACCGCCGCGTGCGTGTCGTCCCAGTCGGCGGTCCAGGGCGTGGAGATGAGGCCGGGGGCCACGGCGTTGACGCGCACCTCCGGCCCGACCACGGCAGCGAGCAGCCGGGTCAGGTGGTTGAGGGCGGCCTTGCTCGCGGCGTACGGAATCGAGGAGCCGGTCGGGCGCACGCCCGCCAGCGACGTGACGTTGATGACCGATCCGTCGCCCGAGGCCTTGAGGTGCGGCATCGCCGCGACCGTGAGCTGCCAGGTGCCGATGACGTTGACGTCGAAGATCCGCCGCCAGATGTCCGGGCTCGCGGCCTCGAGATCGGCGTGCGGGATGCGCACCGTCGTACCCGCGTTGTTGACGAGCACGTCGAGCCCGCCCATGCGGTCGACAGTGCGCTGCACGAGGTCGACGGCCTGCGCCTGGTCGGCGACGTCGGCCTGCAGGTAGGTGGCCCCCTCGAGCTCGGCGGCGAGCGACTCGCCCTCGTCGACGGAGCGCACGGAGTTGACGACCACCCGCATGCCTTCGGCGGCGAGGCGGCGCGCGACGCCCGCCCCGATGCCCGACGACGAACCGGTGACGAGTGCGACCTTGCCGGCCAGATCGGCCACTTATGCCTCCTCGGGTGAGAGCCGGACAACCATCTTGCCCAGGTGGTGGCCGCCTTCGAGCACGTCGAGCAGCGCCTGCACGGCGCCCTCGATGCCGTCGACGACGGTCTCGCGGTAGCGGACCGCGCCGGAGCGCAGCAGCCCGCCGACGTGCTCCAGGAACGCCGGTGCGCGATCGGCATGGTCGCTGACGATGAAGCCCTGCAGGCGGATTCGCTTGCCGACGACCAGGGGCAGGTTCGCCGGGCCGCCGGTGCGCTCGTTGTACTGCGAGATCATCCCGCAGGCGGCGATCCGGCCGAACGGGTTCATGCACTCGATCGCGGCGCCGAGCTGCTCGCCGCCGACGTTGTCGAAGTAGACGTCGACCCCGTCCGGCGCGGCGTCGCGCAGCTTGTCCAGCACGCCGCCGCCGTGGTAGTCGAACGCCGCGTCGAAGCCGAGCTCGCCGGTCAACCACTCGACTTTCTCAGCGTTGCCGGCACTTCCGACCACCCGGCAGCCGTGCTGCCGGGCGAGCTGGCCCACCAGGCTGCCGACCGCCCCGGATGCCGCCGAGACGAAGACCGTCTCGCCCGGCTTCGGCTGGCCGATGTCGAACAGGCCGACGTAGGCCGTCATCCCGGGCATGCCGAGGACGCCGAGGTAGGCCGCCATGCCCACCCCCGCAGGGTCGACGACCTCGCACCGGGACGCGGGCACCACGGCATACTCCTGCCACGCGGTGTTGGTGCGCACGCAGGCGCCTTCCGGCAGCGTGTCGGTGGTGGAGGACTCGACGACCCCGACCGCGCCGCCGTACATCGGCTTGCCGAGCTGGTAGGGCGGGGCGTACGACGGCCCGTCGTTCATGCGGCCGCGCATGTAGGGGTCTACCGACATGTAGACGTTGCGGACGAGCACCTCGCCGTCGGCGGGCGGGCCGACCTCCACCTCCTCGAGGGAGAAGTCGGCCGGCTTCGGCCAGCCCTGCGGCCGGGACAGCAGTTGCCACTCGCGGCTACGCACCATGCCGGCGATGCTCCCACGGCGAATTTCCGGGAGGACAGGCGGAACTCACCACGCCGTGTCTGTCGAAGTGCCGGCGGCAGGCCGATGCACGACGTACCGTCGCTCGGGGGACGACCGCTTCATCCCGTACTAGGGGGTTAGTACTTCATGCTCCGGACACGTGCCCGTCACCGGCAGTTCGGCCTCCTTTCGGCCTTCGTGACCTTGATCGTCACGATCTTCGCGACTCCGGCGTGGGCGTCGCTGACCGGGCCGGACGTGTCCAACTGGCAGCACCCCAACGGCGCCGCGATCAACTGGCAGACCGTGCGCCAGAGCGGCAACGAGTTCGCGTTCATCAAGGCGACCGAGGGGCCGGGGCCGCGCAACGGTCAGAAGTGGTACACGAACCCCTACTTCGCCGCCGACTGGCGCGACGCCGGCGCCGCGGGACTGGCGCGCGGCGCCTACCACTACGCCCAGCCGGCCAAGCCGACCACCACCACCGCGGTCGACCAGGCGCGCTACTACGTCTCGCAGACCGGCACTATGCACGGCAAGCGCGACCTGCCGCCGGTGCTCGACCTGGAGGAGAGCAACGGGTTGTCGCCGTCGGACCTGCTGGCGTGGGCGCAGGCGTGGCTCCAGGAGGTCCAGCGGCTCACCGGGCGCCAGCCGATCATCTACACCTACCTGAACTTCTGGCAGGTGCAGATGGCCAACACCACGGCCCTGTCCAACTACAAGCTCTGGTTCGCCCGCTACACGAGCGACCCGTCGCAGACGACCCCGCCGGGCGGCTGGCAGACGTGGACGTTCTGGCAGTACACCTCGAGCGGGCAGGTGCCCGGAATCACCGGCAGCGTCGACATGTCGCGGTTCTGCTGCGCCCTGACCAACCTCAACGCGCTCGCCAACGGGGCGGCCGCCTCGGCCGCCGCGAGCAACCCGTTCGGGTCCTGGGACCACAGCGTGCGCCAGCCCGGCGGGGTGATGGTGCAGGGCTGGGCGATCGACCCCGACACGACCAACGCGGTGCAGGTCCACGCCTACGTCGACGGCAGCCTGGTGCAGCCGATCACGGCCGACGCACCCAGCCCCGACGTCTCGCGCTCCTACCCCGGGTTCGGCAACAACCACCGGTTCAACACCGTGGTCTCGTCGGTCGGCGGCAGCCACAAGGTGTGCCTCTACGCGATCAACCAGGGCTACGGCAGCGGCAACCCGCCGCTGGACTGCCGCCAGCTCTACCTGTCCTCCACGCCGTTCGGGCACCTCGACGTCGTGAAGCAGACCCCGAAGGGCGTCGCCGTCCAGGGCTGGTCGATCGACCCGGACACCGCCGACCCGGTGATGGTCCACGTCTATCTCGACGGCGTGCCGGTGCAGGCGATCAGCGCCAACGACTCGCGGCCCGACGTCGCGGCCCGCTACCCCGGCTACGGCTCCACGCACGGCTTCAGCACCGCGCTGCCGATCACCTCGGCCGGGCTGCACACGGTGTGCGCCTACGCGATCAACCTGATAGGCAAGTCGATCAACCCCCAGCTGGGCTGCCTGAAGATCAACGTCACCACGACGCCGATCGGTCACCTCGACGGGGTCGACGTGACCTCGAGCGGGATGAGCGTCCACGGCTGGGCCCTCGACCCGACCACGGCATCGGCGATCCCGGTGCACGTCTACGTCGACGGCACGCTGGTCAAGGGGGCGCTGGCCGACGACAGCCGGCCCGACGTGGGCGCGCTCTTCCCGGGTTACGGCGCGGCCCACGGCTTCGGCGTCACCCTGCCGGCCCCCACGGCCGGCCCCCACCAGGTGTGTGTCTACGCGATCGCGCAGACACCCGGGGCGGTCAACCCGAGGCTCGGCTGCCTGTCGGCCGGCTGACGTCGAGACCACGCGCGAAGGGCCCGGCCCCCCTGGGGTAGCCGGGCCCTTCGGCGTACGACGGACGCTAGGCGGGGACCGCCACCGGGAACGTCGCGTCGACCCGGCCGATCTGGTCGAGGCACTCGACGAAGAAGTAGATGGTCTTGAAGAACTCGAGGATGTCGCCCTCCTCGATGAGGATCTTGCGGTACATCACGGTCCGCTTGGCGTCGTAGCCCTCGACCAGCTTCTTCCAGTCGGCGAAGCTGCCGCCGAGGACGTAGGTCGCCTCGAGCGGGTCGTCGGGTCCGATGATGCGGCAGTCGGTGACGTTGCCGCCGCTCCACTGCACGTAGAGGTAGGCCGGCGCGCCGCCCATCTCCTTCGGCAGGTCGCGGACGCCGAGCGCCCACGACCCCTCGTAGATGGAGCGGATCAGGTCGAAGAACGCCCAGTACTCCGGCAGGGCGTTGCCGCGGACCTCCTCGCTCGGGCCGGCCTGCAGCGCCTCGCGGACGTCCTCCGCCCACTGCTTGCTGAAGAACTCCGCCATCTCAGCCACCCGCCAGCTGGGCGCGCGCCTGGTCGAGCAGGTCCTCCAGGTCCTGGGACAGCGAGATGCCGACGTCGTTGCACTTGCGCCGCAACTGCTGCTGGAAGAGCAGGTTGACCTCTTCCTCGGTCCAGCCGAGCGGCTCGAAGTAGATCTCACGGCTGCGTACGCCGGACGCGTAGAGGATCGTCCGCAGGGTGTTGTGGATCTCGTGGATCATCGACGGGTCCTTGCGGACCGCGTCCTGGAGGTACTTCATGCCGCCCTGCACGTGGCGGGACTCGTCGCGGCAGGTGGCGGTGAAGCCGGTGTAGTAGGCGGGCAGGAAACCCTTCCAGCGGGCGTAGGACAGCGTGACCTTCATGACCGACAGCGCGAGCACGCCCTCGATCCAGAGGAAGTAGGTGGTGCCGTAGCGCACCCGGGCCCGCTCGTCGTAGGGGTCGCGGCGCAGCTCCTCGGCCTGGTAGGCGAGCAGGCCGAAGGGGCTGATGAACGTCTCGGCGACGTAGGGGAACGTCGCGTCGAGGACGTCCATGATGTCGTTGCCCTGCAGGCCGACGACCTCGCGGTAGAAGCGGTCGAAGAACACCGTGTGCCGCGCTTCGTCCTCGATCTGCGCGGCAATGTGGAGCTTCTCCTCCTCGTTGGCTCCGATCATGAAGATCGGCAGCTCGATCTCCACCTGGCGCTCGCCGTGGTGGAAACCGGAGGAGATCGCGGTGAACGAGTCACGCTCGTCCTGGGTCATCTTCTCGTGCCAGTCGATCTTGTCCTGGCTGAAGTCGAGGTCGTAGACGTCCCAGCGCTGCTTGAGGTACTTGCGGTAGAGCGTGGCGAAGTCGGGCAGCCGCTTGAGGTCCTTGTGCACCAGCTCGATCACGTCGTCGATGTCCAGGTCACGGACGCCGGCGAGGTCGACCCCCTCGATCATCGCGACGTCCTGGTCGGACAGCGCGCGGGGGCCTTCGTGCAGAACAGCGGTGGGGCTCTTGCGCTCGGCGAGCTCGGTCATGCGTTCAGCCTCCGATGGACGAACGTCTAGAACGTCGTTCTACCGGGCCACGGTAACCATCGTGGTCACATCGGACAAGCAGTTCGCTTTAGTCGCGACCGGTGGCCGCCGCTCGGCCCCGGCCGGGTCGCCGGCCGCTCAGTCGCGGTGGGTGGCCCGCAACGCCTCGAGCCCGGGCTGGGGCGCCTCTGTCGGGTGGCGCAACCAGCGCAGGCTGTCCTTCAACGTGCTCACCGTGCGACGGGGACCCTTCACCCGGAAGAGCCCGAGGGCACCGGCGAGCGCGGCGTTGCCGGCGATGAACGCGAAGATCATGCCGATCGCGACGAACCCGACGGCCGTGGCGCCGTCGACCATGCCGGCGAAGGCGAACGACGCGGCGACGATCAGCAGCACGAAGGCGAAGTAACCGATGCCGGCGGCGGCCAGCAGCAAGACCGACCCGAAGCCGATCTTGCGGCCCTCGATGCGCAGCTCGTGCCGGGCGAGCTCCTTCTCCTGCTGGAGGAGGCGCGAGAGCGTGACTTTGGCGTGCGCGGCCAGCTCGCCGAGCGTGCGCTCGCCCTCGACCGGTGCTGCCACGATCCCTCCCTGCCCGACTCGTGCGGCAGCCTAACCGCGGGCCACCGGATCACCTGCTCGGGACGGCGTCCCACACCATGCGGTTGCCGTCTGCGGTACCGAGCAGCTCGCGCGGGTCGTGCTTGTCGATGTGCCCGATCAGCCCGTTGTAGACGGAGTAGCCGACCAGCTGCTGCAGCCGGGGCGGGAACTCGCGGACGAGCGCCGGCGGCACGCCGAGCTGCTGGTTCTCCTGCTGGCGGATGAAGCCCGCGCAGTAGTTCATGGCGATGCCGTAGCGCCGCTCGTCGGTGCGGTTGGCGCCGCCTCCGTGCCAGAGCGCGCCGTCCCAGACGAGCACGCTGCCCTTGCGCATCTCGGCGGGGATGGTCTCGTAGTCGCCGCCGTAGTCCGGGTTGTCCAGCAGGTGCGAGCCCGGCACCAGGCGGGTGGCGCCGTTGGCCTCGGTGAAGTCGGTGATCGCCCACATCGTGTTGCAGACCAGCGGCGGGTGCGGCTTGGGCAGCGGGATGAGGATGTCGTCGCTGTGGATCGGCTGCGCCTTCTCGCCGGGGCAGATGACGATCGACGACAACGACGAGATCAGGCAGCCGGGATCGAGGACGCCCTCGACGACGGGCAGCACGGTCTCGTCGATCGGGATGCCTTGGTACAGCGCGCCGTGGACCAGCAGGTTGTAGATGCGCAGCGTGCGGGCGCCCTCGAAGTCGTTGCCCGCGGGTACGACACCGAGCTCGCGCTCCAACCGGTCGAGGTCGTCGCGCACCCGGTCCGCGAGGTCGGGCTCGAAGGCGTCCTCGATGATCGAGTAGCCCTGCTGCTTGACCTGGGCGATGTGGCCGGCGGCGTCCGTCATGCCGGCCATCATGGCCTGCTCAGCCGGACTTGTAGAGGCCGGTCACCGTGCCCTTCGCGAGCACGTGGCCGCGGGTCATGAAGTTGAACTTCGCGTAGGTCGTCGTCTCGTCGAGGTCGAGCGTGGTGTCGAGCGCCCACACGGTGAAGTGGTAGTGGTGCGGGTCGTCACCGGGTGGCGGTGCCATCCCGCCGTACTGGCTCTCGCCCCAGTCGGTGAACCCCTGGACGCTGCCCTTCGGCTGCTTGCCGCTCGCGCCGGCGCCCGCGTCGAGCTTCGTGGTGCCTGGGTCGATGTTGAACAGCACCCAGTGGACGAAGCCGACTGTGGTCGGGGCGTCGGGGTCGTAGCAGGTGACGGCGAAGCTCTTGGTGCCGTCGGGCGCCCCGGACCACGAGAGGTCCGGGCTGACGTTGTCGCCGCCGGCGTAGGAGTGCGCCGCCTTGCCCGGGATCGTCTCGCCGTCGCCGAACATGCTGCTGGTCACGGTCAGGTCTGCCATGTGGGCCTCCGTCTCCTCTGAGATCGGTCCAAAACGCGCACTACTGCCGCGGTATAGGGCCTGATAGAGATCATTTGACCCCAACACCGCGGCAGTAGTCGCCCGGGGGGTGGTTGGCCTGGTCCGCCGAGGCCCGGGTTCTCACCAGGTGTCGACGCACGGGCGCTTCTTGCCGGTGCGCGGCTCGGGCTGCCAGCCGCGGATCGCGGCGCTGATCCAGGCCCGCGAGTCGACCGGGTCGATCACGTCGTCGATCTCGAAGTGCGAGGCCGTGTTGACCGCCTTCCCGTGCTCGTACATCCGGGCGACCATCTGCTCGAACGTCGCCTGCCGTTCGGCCTCGTCGTCGATCGCGGCCAGCTCGTTGCGGAAGCCGAGCCGGACGGCGCCCTCGAGCCCCATGCCGCCGAACTCGCCCGTCGGCCAGGAGACCGTGAACACCGGTGCCTTGAAGCTGCCGCCCGCCATCGCCTGGGCGCCGAGCCCGTAGCCCTTGCGCAGCACGATCGTGAAGAACGGCACGGTCAGGCTGGCCCCGGTGACGAACAGGCGGCTCGCATGGCGCACGAGGCCGGTGCGCTCGGCGTCGGGGCCGACCATGATTCCCGGGGTGTCGCAGAGGAACAGCACCGGCAGGTCGAACGCGTCGCACAGCTGCAGGAAGCGCGCCGCCTTGTCGGCCCCGTCGGAGGTGATCGCGCCGGCGAGGTGGGCCGGGTTGTTCGCGACCAGCCCCATCGCCCGGCCGTCAACGCGGACCAGCGCGGTGACCATGCCCGGCGCCCACGCCCGGCGCAGCTCGAGGACCGAGCCGGTGTCGGCGAGGGTCTCGATCACGGCGCGTACGTCGTAGATCCGCAACCGGTTCTCCGGGATCACCCGGCGCAGCAACCGCTGATCGGCGCATGCCCAGTCGGTCTGCGGGTGGGTGAAGTAGGACAGGTACCGCCGGGCGACCGCGACGGCCTCGGCCTCGTCGGCGACGGGCACGTCGACCACGCCATTGGCGACCTGCACGTCCATCGGCCCGACCTCGTCGGGCGCGTAGACGCCGAGGCCGCCGCCCTCGATCATCGCCGGACCGCCCATGCCGATCGTGGAGTCCGCCGTGGCGATGACCACGTCGCAGCAGCCGAGCAGCGCGGCGTTGCCCGCGAAGCAGCGACCCGACGCGATGCCGACCAGCGGCACCAGTCCGGACAGCCGGCCGAAGAGGTGGAAGGCCATGCAGTCGAGCCCCGCGACGCCGGAGGAGTCCGTATCGCCGGGGCGCCCGCCGCCGCCCTCGGTGAAGAACACCAGCGGCAGCCGCTGCCGCTCGGCGATCTCGAAGAGCCGGTCCTTCTTGCGATGGTTCTGCTGGCCCTGGGTGCCGGCCAGCACCGTGTAGTCGTAGGACATGACGACGGCGGGCGCCCCGTCGACGGTCGCCAGCCCGCCGATCAGCCCGTCGGCGGGGGTCCGGGCGATCAGGTCGTCGAGCGCGCGGCGGCGGCGCTGGGCGGCGATGACCAGCGGGCCGTACTCCACGAGGCTGCCCGGGTCGATGAGGTCGGCGACGTTCTCGCGAGCCGTGCGCTGGTGGGTCTTGCGGCGACGCTCGACCGCGTCGGGACGGGCGTCGTCGAGGCCGACCGCGTGCCGTTCGTGCACCTCGGCGAGGTCGGGCCGGACCGCGTCGAGGTCGACGACCTCCTCCGACACGGCGACGGGCCCCTCGTCGTGGGTCGCCTCGAGCAGCACGACCGGCTGCCCGGCGCGCAGCACGTCGCCGGGCGAGACCAGGATCCGGCGTACGACGGCAGCGCCGGGCGCGATGACGACGTGCTCCATCTTCATGGCCTCGAGCACGAGCAGCTGGCCGCCGGCCGGGACGGTGTCGCCCTCGGCGACGCTGAGCGCGACGACCGTGCCCTGCACGGGAGCGCTGACCGTGCCGTCACCGGGCTCGCCGGGAACGGCCTCGGGTTGTGTCTCGGGGACCAGGTCCTCGAGGTGCTCCTCGACGAAGGCGGTGGTGGCCCGGCCGGCGAGCACCGTCGGGTGCTCGAGGATCCGGCGGAGAAAGGAGATGTTCGTCGCCACGCCGTCGATGCGGAACTCCCCGAGGGCGCGCGCCGCCTTGCGTAGCGCCGGCCCGACGTCGTCCGAGGGGGCGTGCGCGATCACCTTGGCGAGCAGCGAGTCGTAACGCCCGCTGGTGCGGTAGCCGGCGCGGCCGAACGTGTCGACCCGCACCCCGGGGCCGGTGGGCGGCTCGAAGACCTCGAGCGTGCCGCCGGTGGGGTGCACCGCGCCGGACCGGTCGACGGTTTCCAGGTTGACCCGGGCCTGCACGGCGAAGCCCCGGGGCGCCGGCGACTCGGTGAGCCCGAGGTCGGCGAGCGTGGCGCCGCCGGCGAGCAGCAGCTGGACCTGTACGAGGTCGACGCCGGTGACCTCCTCGGTGACGGTGTGCTCGACCTGCAGCCGGGCGTTGGCCTCGATGAAGGCGTGCGCCGGCTCGCCGGCGTCGGTCTCGCCGGGATCGGTGACGAGGAACTCGAAGGTGCCGGCACCGGTGTAGCCCGCCTCGGTGGCCACCCGCTGCGCTGCGCTCAACAGGGCCTCGCGCAGGTCCGGCGGCAGGCCGGGCGCGGGGGCGATCTCGACGATCTTCTGGTGCCGCCGCTGGATGCTGCACTCCCGCTCACCGAGGTGGACGACCGCGCCGGTGGCGTCCCCGACGATCTGCACCTCTATGTGGCGCGCGTGCGGCAGCAGCCGCTCGGCGTAGACGGCTCCGTCGCCGAAGGCCGCCTGGGCCTCCGACCGGCAGCGCTCGTAGGCCGCCTCGACCACGGCCGGGTCGTGCACGGGCCGCATGCCGCGCCCCCCGCCGCCGGCGACCGCCTTGAGCATGACTGCCGCGTCGGGGCCGAGCGCGACGAGGAACTCGCGGATCGTCGCCGCGTCGGCCGGGCCGGTGCCGGGCAGGACGGGTACGCCGCAGCGCTCGGCGAGCGCCCGGCCGGCGGCCTTGTCGCCGAAGAGCGCCAGCGTCTCGGGGCTCGGGCCGACGAAGACGAGGCCCGCCTCGGTGCAGGCGCGGGCGAACTCGGGGCGCTCGCTGAGGAAGCCGTAGCCCGGGTGCACGGCGTCGCAACCGGCGTCGACCGCTGCGCCCACGACCTGCGCGATGTCGAGGTAGGCCGCGGGGCCGCTGCCGTCCAGGGCGCGGCTCTCGTCGGCGCGACGGACGTGCAGGGCATCGGCCTCGTCGAGAGCGTGGACCGCGACGGAGGTGACGTCGAGATCTGCGCAGGCACGGATGATCCGTACTGCGATCTCGCCGCGGTTGGCGACGAGCACCTTGGAAAGCGTCGGCCGCATGGCCGCAGCGTCGCACGCCGGGGGCGTCACACTGAGGGATGCCCCGCCGCCGCCCGTCGCGCTCGCTGGACGCGGTCGAGCTGGCGGAGGTGGCGGTCTTCGCCGACCTGGCCCTGGCGCTGGTCGTGGCGGGGTTCTTCCTACCGTTCGGGACGCTGCTGATCCTGGCCGCGATGGTGCCGTTCGGGCTGCTCGCCGCCCGGCGTCGGATGCGCGCCGTGCTCGTCGGCTGGACGGTCGCGGTCGTGCTCTCCGCGGTCACCCTCGGCCCGAACGGTCCCCCGAACATGGGCCTGGTCGCCACCTGCGGCGCGGCGGCCGGTCTGGGCCTGCGTCGCGGCTGGCACCCGGTGCGCACGCTGGTCCTGGGCTCCATCGGAGTCTGGGTGCCTGCCGCCGGGATCACGATCGGCAGCCTCGAGCTCTTCCCGACCTCGCGAAAGCTGCTGTTCGCCCAGATGCGCTCGGTCGCCGACGGCGTCGCCCGCATCCTCGACCAGCCGTGGCCACGGCACACGGTCGACGCGATCATCGACCACTGGCGGCTGGTGTTCGCGCTCGCCGAGCTGGCGATCGTCGCCTGGCTGGTGCTGACAGCGCTGGCCCTCACGCACCTGCTGCTGGCTCGGGTCACCGGCATGCTGCGCGACCCGCTGCTGCCACCGGCCGACGACGGCGAGCCGGGTCCGGTGCCGCTGTCGGCGTCGCAGCTGTGCTTCCGCTACCCCGACGCGGAGGACGACGCGCTGCACGGTCTCTCGCTGGAGCTGGCGCCGGGGGAGTTCGTCGCGGTCACCGGTCCCAACGGTTCGGGGAAATCGACGCTGGGGCTGATCCTCGCGGGCATGCCGCCGTCGAGCGGTCGCCTGTGCCGGCCAGGCGCGGCCGGGCTGGGCCGCGCGGGCGGCACCGCGGTCATCGGGCAACGCCCCGACAGCCAGGTCCTCGGCGTGCTGGTCCGTGACGACGTGGTGTGGGGGATGCCCGACCCGTCAGCGGTCGACGTCGAAGGGCTGCTCGCCGCGGTCGGCCTCGAAGGGATGGGCGACCGGGAGTCGGCGACGCTGTCGGGTGGGCAGCTCCAGCGGCTGGCGGTGGCCGCCGCGCTGGCCCGCGGCCCGCACCTGGTCGTGAGCGACGAGTCGACGTCGATGCTCGACCCCGAGGGGCGCGCCGCGGTCGTCGAGCTGCTGCGCGGCCTGGCCGTTGCGGGCATCACGGTCGTCCACATCACCCACCGGCGCAGCGATCTGACCGCCGCCGACCGGGTGCTGCGGGTGGCGCAGGGCGAGGCGACGGAGTGGGTGCCATGACGCTCCTGACGTTGACCGGCGTGGGCCACGTCTACGACGCCGGCACCCCATGGGAGCACCGCGCCCTGTCGGACGTCGACCTGGCGGTCGAGGCGGGCGAAGCGATCGCGGTGCACGGCCACAACGGGTCGGGGAAGAGCACGCTCTTCCGGATCGTCACCGGCGTGTTGCGCCCGACCGAGGGCGACGCGCGGCTCGACGGGCGGCCACTCACCGACCACCGCGAGCTGGTGGGCGCCTGCCTGCAGCAGGCTCGGCTCCAGCTCTTCGGGGCGACCGTCGACGACGACCTGTCGCTCGACCCGGCGGTGCCGCCCGCGGCGCAAGTCTCGGCACTGCAACGCGTCGGTCTCGACCCGCTCGTCGACGGCCCACGACGGGTCGACGAGCTGAGCGGCGGCCAGCAGCGGCTGCTGGCGATCGCCGGGGCGCTGGTGCGCCGGCCGCGGCTGCTGGTGCTGGACGAACCGTTCGCCGGCATCGACCCGGACAACGCGGAGCGGATCCTGCTGGCGCTGGCGCACGCCCGCGACGACGGCATCGCCACGATGGTGCTGACTCCGGACCCGGACGAGGCGCAGGCCAGCGGGCGCGTCGTCGAGATCGCGGCCGGCCGGGTGGTGAGGCCGTGAGCCGCGCCCCGATCCTGAGGTACGTGCCCGGCGACTCGGCCGTGCACCGGCTGTGGGGCGGCACCAAGCTGTCGGTGCTCATGGGGTTGAGCCTCGCGGTGGCCGCGGTGCCGACCTGGTCGGTCGAGCTCGCGGCGTTCGTCGTGCTCCTGCTGGCGTGGGGCGCGGCCCGGCTGCCTCGAGGCTGGCTGCCGCGTCCGCCGGCCTGGCTGGTGGTGGCGCTTGCCGTCCCGGTCGTCATCGGGTCGATCCAGGGCGGCAGCCCGGCCGGTTTCGGCGGCCTGCTGACGATGCTGCGTGGCACCGGGGTGGCCCTGCTGTTCGTGCTGGGCGCGCTGCTGTTCGCGGCGACGACGCCGTCGGCCCAGGTGGCTCCTTCGCTGGCGGTGCTGCTGCGACCCTTGCGGCCGTTGCGCCTCCCGGTCGACGACGTCGTGCTCGTCACCGCCCTGTCGGTGCGATGCCTGCCGCTGCTGGTCGAGGAAGTGACCACGGCGTACGCCGCCTGGCGGTTGCGCCTGCCCGCACGAGAGCGCCGACGTGCGGTCTCGGTCGGACGCTTCCTGCTGACCGCGGTCGCGGCCTCCGCACGGCGGGCTCGAGAGCTGGCCGAGGCGATGCACGCCCGCGGCGGACCCCAACCCCCGCAACGGCCGGCCGTGCGGTTCGGTGCCGGAGACGCGCTGGCCGTGCTGCTGCTGGCCGGCGTCGTGGCCGTCGCCGTCATCTCCTCCTGAGGCAACTGCACCGCGCACCGGCGTGCCCGACGGCGCGCGGGAGGCCACGCGGCTAGCGTGAGGCGTACGTCGTGACCGCATCGTCTGGAGGCCCTGTGGCTGCGGCTCCGGCCCGCACGCGCCTGCACATCCCCCTGGATCTGTCGTCGCCGCCGCCCCCGCCGCCGACCGCCTCGGCCCCGGAGGAGCACACGGTCCTCCTCCGTGAGCTGCTGATCACGATGCAGCGCATGTGCGCGTTGATGGAAGTGCAGATGACCGTGCAGCAGGCACTGGTCCGCGAGCGCAACCGTGCCGCGAACCACCGGGCGGGCCGCTATCGCGGCGCGCACCGGGCGCGGCCGAACCTTGCCTACCGGGCGGCCCTGGTCAGCCTGGTGCCAGTGCTGGCCGCGTTGTCGTTCGTGGCGGTCTGGGCGACCGGCTGACCGTCGGCCGTGGCCGACGGTCCACCCCCCTGACCGGCGACACGCCGGGATACCGTGTTGCGGACTCCCTGCGATCGCGAAGGTTCCCCCGTGCGCCGATTTCTCCTGGCCCTGCTGTGCCCGCTGCTCGTGCTCACCGCCTGCGGCGGGTCGGGCGGGTCGGGCGCGCTGCCCACGGTGAAGGGCGACTACGGCAGCAAGCCGACGATCGACTTCCCGTCCGGGAGCCCGAGCAAGACCCTGCAGGCCAAGATCCTCAAGACCGGCTCGGGCTCGGAGGTCAAGAAGGGCGACCTGCTGGTCGCCGACTACCTCGGCCAGATCTGGAAGGGCAAGGTCTTCGACAACTCCTACGACCGCAAGCAGCCCGCGGCATTCCCGATCGGCGTGGGCAAGGTGATCGCCGGATGGGACGACTCCCTCGTCGGGGTGAAGACCGGCAGCCGAATCCTCATGGTGATCCCGCCGAACAAGGGCTACGGGAAGGACGGCAACAGCCAAGCGGGGATCAAGGGCAACGACACCCTGGTCTTCGTGGTCGACGTCATCGGGGCCTACAGCAAGGACGCCGGCGCGCAGCAGGACGCGAAACCACAGCCGGCACCGAGCAGCGGCCCACAGGTCTCGGGCGCACTGAGCGGCGAACCGAAGGTGACGGTGCCGAAGGGCACCGCACCGCCGAAGAAGGTGACCTCTGCGGTGCTCGACAAGGGCACCGGTGCGCCGGTCAAGGACGGCGGCCTGCTGGTCGTGCAGTACACCGCGGTCGACTGGACCGGCAAGACGCTGCAGTCGACCTGGCAGATCGGTCAGCCGACGGCCGTGCCCGTCGGCGGTGCGCAGAAGGGCGGGCCGCTCGACGCCCTCGTCGGGGTGCCGCTCGGGAGCCGGGTGCTGCTCGAGGTGCCGGCCCAGGACGCCAGCAAAGCGTCGACCGACAGCACGGCGATCGTGCTCGACCTGATCGCGGAGCTCGGCACCACCAGCTGACCGCGGAGCTGACCAACAACCGCCTGATCGTCGCGCTCGACGGCGCCGAGCTGACGGCACGGCGGGATCAGTCACGCCGGACACCCCGGCTACGCCGACGCGGGCCGGCCGCGGCCGAGGGACGCCAGGCCGCGCGCAGCAGCGACGGCGGCAGCTGCCGTTGCAGGGCGTCGTCGAGCAGCCGCGCGAGAGAGTAGGTGGGGTCCGCGGCGAGCGCATGGCCGAGCGCGATCGCCGCGAGGGCTCCGTTGCCGCGGCCGTAGGCGGCCGCGGCCAGCAACGTGTAGGGCGGCGCGGCCAGCGACCGCGGCGCGAGCCGGCAGAGCTCCTGCAGCAGCGGGAAGGAACCGTCGTCGCCGACGGCCACGCACCGGCCGGCGACGTCGTCACGCATGCGGATGTCGGACAGGCCGAGGAGCAGCAGCGCCGCCTCCTCCTTCTTCAGGACGGCCGGCGGCGCAGCGAAGCGCTGGGCGATCTCACCGAAGGTCCTGCCCGCGAGCGCCGCGAACTCCGCGACGCCCAGCTTCAGGGGCACCGCTGCCACGCGGTCGACCGTCTGGTCCATCGCGGCGGCGAGGATGCCGTCGTAAGGGGCGATCGTGGCCGCGAGCGCCTCCCGGTCGGGCAACGTCGCCTGGCCCAGCTGCACGGCAGCGGCGACCTCTGTCTCGGTGACGTCCTGCGTCATCGCCGTGCCCTCGGCGGGGCAGCAGGCAGGGTCGTCGCAGAGGTAGGACCACCACCGGCCGGATCGCACGAGCAGCGCGTCGGTCAGCACGAGCCCGTGCCCGTCACACCAGCTGCGAAGGTCGTCGACCGTGTCCTCGTGGGGCATGCCCGGCACCCGGAAGGAGTCGTCGTCCTCGGTGTAGAGAAGGGCGATGACCTCCTCGGCCTCGGCGTGCCGCAGCCTCAGCACGAGATCTTCGAGCTGGCGCGGACCGAGGTCGGCGAGATCGACCCGCAGCTGAAAGACGACCCGGCGGCGCGCGCCCTTGAGCGCGACCAGCACGAGGCTCTCGCGCGGGTGGAAGCCGAACAGGTGCGGAACGGCGGCGGCGAGGCCGCCCGGACCGTCGACCTTGACACGAACCGGAGCAGACATCTCGGACATGCGCCGACCCTGACCGCGCGGCCGGTGCCGAACCAGACGTGCCGCCCGATCTGTGGACGTCCGGCGAGCCTGTCCACAGCCGCCAGAATGGGCAGGTGTCACCGTTGCTGCTTCACCAGGCGACCCGGCTGGTCGAGACCTCCGGCGAGCCGGCCGACGTCTACGCCGCGGTGCAGGCGGCCGCGGCCCGCGGGGGGCGCATCGTCCGGAGCACGCCGACCCAGCACTCCCTGCTGCTCCGCGTGCGCCGTCGTCTCGGGAGCGTCCAGGTCGGCGTGCACGTGCAGCCCGGGCGACAGCCCGGGCTCGTCACGATCGAGATCGTGACGATGGCCGGCGGCGCGACCGACACGGCGGCCGTTGCCGTCGCCGACCGGGTGGCGGACCTGCTGCGGGCTGCGCTTCGGGGCTGAGGCCGGACCGACGGATCAGGCGTAGGCGCCGTGGCCGCTGCCCTGAGCGACCAGGTCGGCCATGTGCGTGCCGTCGGCGTAGTAACGCCGAGCCCAGATCCCTGTGTGCTGCTCCTCGCCCACCGGCATCCGCCAGGTCGACACGCGGCTGTGCATCAACGACACGGAGAGCAGCGCCCGCGGCTGGTCGATCGTGTCCTGGATGTAGGCGTCGGCGGCTTCCTCCGGGATGTAGCGGCAGGCAATGCGGCGGTAGGTGTCGCGCCAGACGTCGTCGACCCCGACGTCGTGCAGCATGACCGCCTCGCCCTGCACGGTGACCTTGCGGTAGGGCAAGGGTTCCTCGTCGACGGACAGGGCGACCCGCGGGTTACGCCGCAGGTTGTCCAGGAATACGGAGGTCCCGCGCGGCGTGAACAGGATCCGCCCGGCGTCGTACACGAACCACGTCGGCACCACCCGCGGAGCCCCGTCAGCGTCGACAGTGCCGATGCGCACCAGATGTCCGGGCTCGTCGAGGAAGTCGCTGATCTCCCGATCCGTCAGCTTCGGCATGTGGCCTCCCGAGCGGTTGTCAGAACAGGTCCCAGAAGTTCTCGCGGGTGCGCATCTCGGCCGCCGACTCCTCGAGGATGACGCGGCCCGAACGCATGACGTAGGCGCGGTCGGCGATCCGCAGCGCCTGGCCGACGTTCTGCTCCAGGAGCAGGACCGACAGGCCTTCCTCGTCGGCCAGCTTGCGGATGCGGTCGAAGATGTCGATGACCAGGGCGGGCGCGAGGCCGAGCGATGGCTCGTCGAGCATGAGCAGTCGGGGGCTCGACATCAGCGCGAGACCCAGGCTCAGCATCCGCTGCTGGCCACCCGACATCGTGCGGGCCATCTGCTGAGTGCGTTCCTGCAGGATCGGGAAGATCTCGTGCACGCGCTCGCGCCTGCGCTCGCGCTCGTCGCCGGCACGTTCGTGCATCGCACCGAGGCGCAGGTTGTCGATGACGCTGAGGTCACCGAAGACGAAGCGTTCGCTGGGAATCAACGACATGCCGCGCTTGACGTTGCGCCGGCAGCTGGACCTGCTGATGTCCTCGCCGTCGTACCAGATCTCGCCGCCGAAGGGGGGCAGCATTCCGAAGATCGTCTTCAACGTCGTCGTCTTGCCGGCACCGTTGTGGCCCAGCACGGTGACGATCTCGCCCCTGTTGAGGCTGAGGTCGACGTCGAAGACCACCCGCTTGCGGCCATAGCCGGCCTGCAACCCGCGGACGTCGAGAAGTGGTCGCGCGGCGTCGCCGACGTGCTCGTGCGCGCGCGCCGTCGCTTGCTCAGGCGATGCCAAAGTAGGCCTCCGCAAGTCGCTTCTCACCGGTGAGCTCTTCGAAGGTGCCCTGGGCGGTGATGCGGCCGAGCTCCATGAAGTAGACGTGGTCCGCGAGCCGGCCGACCACGTGCAGGTTGTGCTCGACGATGCAGACCGTGCGGCCCTGGTCACGCATGCGCTCGATCAGGGTGAGCATCACGTCGACCCACTGTTGGTCGATGCCCGAGGCCGGTTCGTCGAGCAGCAGCACGTCGGCCTCGCTGGCGAGCACGCGCGCGAGGGCGACGAGCTTCTGCTGACCGAATGCGAGAGCTCCGGCGGGGTAGGCGGCGAACTCATCGAGGCCGACGAAGTGCAGCCACTCGAGCGCGCGGTCGCGCACCTGCCGCTCGACCTGGCGGCTGTGCGCCATCCGGAAGAACAAGGGCCCGAGGTGCTCGCCCGGCTGGTCGGGCACGGCGAGCATGACGTTCTGCAGCGAGGACAGCCGAGGGAAGACGCGCACGTCCTGGAACGACCGCGCCATCCCCCTCAACGCCACCTGGTCAGGTCGCAGCCCGGAGATGTCCTCGCCGTTGAGGATGACGGTGCCCCGGTCGGGTGCGATGGCGCCGGTGAGCAGGTTGTAGACCGTGGTCTTGCCGGCGCCGTTGGGGCCGACCAGCGCAGTGATCGTGCCCCGTCGCAGCTCGATGTCGAGACCCTCGGCCGCGACGATGCCGCCGAACCTCTTGGACAGACCGGTGACCTGCAGGACCGGTTCGCCGACCGGTCGCGGGTCGTGGCGCTCTGCGACCGCGACGGATGCGGGGGTCGGAAGGCGTACGCCGGCGAGCGAGTGCTCGTCGGCGGCGATCGGTGTGGGGTCGCGGAACGCGCCGTGCGCTGCCTCCGCGGGCAGGGGCGGCCCGTCACCGGACGCCGCCGCGGCCACGGCGGGGGTAGCCACGGCGGCGGGCCGGCGTCCGCGCAGGCGAGCCAACTTGTTGCTCGTCCACCGGATCGGCGCGGCGCCCTCGGGCAGCAGCCCCTGCGGCCGCAGCATCATCACGGCCACGAGGACGATGCCGTAGGCGACGAGCCGCCAGAGCGACGCCTTCTGCGCGTCGAACGACAGCACGTTCTCGAAGAACGGAGTGAGCAGCACGAGGACGGTGGCCCCGATGACCGAACCGATGAGGTTGCCCATGCCGCCGAAGATGACCATCGCGACGATCGTCGTCGACAGGTCGAAGCTGAACAGCGGTGGCGACGCGATCTGGTTGGTGACGACGAGCAAGACGCCGGCGACGCCGGCCATGGCCGCGGTGATGGAAAAGACGGCGAGCTTGTAGCTGTAGACGTTCTTGCCCAGCGCGCGGCAGGCGAGCTCGTCCTCGCGGATGCCACGCAGCACTCGGCCGTACGGCGACTCGCCCATGCGCCAGCACAGCAGAAGCGTGATCACCGCGCAGGCGATGAACAGCGGCAGCATGTCGCTGGGCTGCAGCAGCTTGTGACCGAAGACGCTGAGCCCGGCGACGTTCTGCAGGCCGTAGGTGCCACCGAAGCTGGAAGACGTCTGGGCCAGCGCGATCACGATGATCTGCGCGGCCAACGTCAACAGGATCAACCACTCCGTGGTCAGGCGCAAAGCCGGGAAACCCACGACCAGGCCGCCAAGCGCGGCGACTGCAAGCCCGACGCCCAGGCCCTCCAACGTGTTGAACCCCTGGTGCAGGAACAGGTAGGCGAGGGCGTAACCACCGAATGCCCCGAACGCGCCGTGGGCGACCGACACCTGGCCCATGTAGCCCATGAGCAGATTGAGCGAC
>DASSKL010000077.1 GCA_035690485.1 Mycobacteriales bacterium
ACCGACGCCGAGCGCATGGAGGCCGTCCTCGACGACCCCTACGTGCTCATCCACCAGAACAAGATCTCGAGCATCGCGGAGTTCCTCCCGCTGCTCGAGAAGGTCGTGCAGGGCGGCAAGCCGCTGCTGATCATCGCCGAGGACGTCGAGGGCGAGGCCCTGTCGACGCTCGTCGTCAACAAGATCCGCGGCACGTTCACCGCGGTCGCGGTCAAGGCGCCGGGCTTCGGCGACCGCCGCAAGGCGATGCTGCAGGACATGGCGGTCCTGACCGGCGGTCAGGTCGTCAGCCCCGACGTCGGCCTCAAGCTCGACACCGTCGGCCTCGACGTGCTCGGCCGGGCCCGCCGCGTGACGATCACCAAGGACACCACGACGCTCGTCGACGGCGCCGGTGAGGCGACCGCCATCGAGGACCGGGTGCGCCAGATCCGTCGCGAGATCGAGGAGACCGACTCCGACTGGGATCGCGAGAAGCTCCAGGAGCGGCTCGCCAAGCTCGCCGGCGGCGTCGGCGTGATCCGGGTCGGGGCGGCCACCGAGGTCGAGCTCAAGGAGAGGAAGCACCGGCTCGAGGACGCGATCTCCGCGACTCGCGCGGCGATCGAGGAGGGCATCGTCGCCGGCGGCGGCGCCACGCTGGTCCACGCCACCGCGGCTCTCGAGGGCGACTGCGGCCTGACCGGTGACGAGGCGACCGGGGTGCGGATCGTCCGCCAGGCGCTCGTCGAGCCGCTGCGCTGGATCGCCGAGAACGGCGGGCTCGAGGGCTACGTCGCCGTCGAGCGTGTCCGCGCGCTTCCGGCCGGCCACGGCCTCGACGCGGTGAAGGGCGACTATGTCGACCTCGTCCAGCGAGGCGTCATCGACCCGGTCAAGGTCACCCGCTCCGCGGTGCAGAACGCCGCCTCGATCGCCAGCATGCTGCTGACGACCGAGACGCTGGTCGCTGACAAGCCCGAGGAGGAAGAGGACGACCACGGGCACGGCCACGGGCATGGCCACGGCCACAGCCACTAGCCGTTTCTGACCATCAGTCCCGCGAGGGGCCCGGCGACCGCCGGGCCCCTCGTCCGTTTGCACCCGACCCGTCCAGGCATTCGCCCCCCCGTGCGTAACCCGGACTAGTCCATTCGCGTTAGGGGACCCGTCGAGTCGTCGTACGGACGGGCAGGGAGCGGATGGCGATCAGCAGGCACCGCCCGGTCGCCTTCGCCCTGCTCGTCGTGCTGCTGGGGGCCGGCGCCTTCCTGCTGCCGCGCGCCTCGGCGACGGCCACCCCGCAGCAGTACGCCGCCCGGCTGTTGCAGCTGGTCAACCAGGCCCGCTCGTCCAACGGGCTCGTCGCGGTCACGGCGGCCACCGGCACCAGCGAGGTCGCCGACGGCTGGGCCGCGCAGCTGATGAGCCGCCAGGCGCTGGCGCACAACCCGGACCTGCAGCACGACCTCGAGACGCACGGCTCGCCGGACTGGCAGACCTACGGCGAGGTCGTCGGCCGGGGTCCGGCCGACGACCCGGACGCCCTCTTCAACGGATACATGCAGTCCTCGGAGCACCGCTCGGTGATCCTCGACCCCGCGGTGCGGTTCATCGGCCTCGGCGTTCGCGACGACGCCAGCGGCGCCGCCTGGAACGTGCTCGACTTCGTCGACCGCTACCACGACACGTCGACGACGTCCCCGGCACCAGCAGCGGCGCCGGCCCCGGCGCCCCCGCCGGCCGCTGCCGCACCGCGCGCCGCCGCGCCGGCTGCCGCCCCGGCCGTCAGCGCCCCGGTCGCAGCAGCACCACGGGCCGCCGCGCCCCGAGCCGCGGTAGCCACCGTGGCCCTGACCTCGGCGCACGGTGTGAACCTCGGCGGCTGGCCCACCGCTGTACCCCTCCAGCACCGCAACCGGGCGATCCCCGCCGCGCTGGTCTCCGTCGGGGTCCAGGCGCAGTGGCCGGCAGCGGTCACGGTGCCGTTGCCCGGTCATGGCCGGCCGCCGGCGGCCCCGGTCGTCGTCGCCGCGCTGCTCGTCGGGCTCGCTGCGGTGGGCGTGCTCGCCGCGGCTGTTGGGGGCATCAGCCCGGCGCGTCGCGCGCAGTGACCCGAACGGCTCTGCGGTGCCCGGTCCGCAGCGCCGTAGTCTCCGGGCGTGGCCGGCGATCTCGCGTCCCTCCTTGCCGCTGGTGAGCGCGCGGCGTTCCACGGACCGCCGGCGAGCGCGGTCGACGTGCTTCGGCAGGCCGGCGAGCTCGCCACCGCGCAGGGACGGCCGGCCGAGGCCACGGCGGCAGGCTGGCTGAGCGGGGTGGCCCTGTCTGCCGCCGGCCGCTACGGCAGCGCCCTGCAGGTGCTGGACCCGCTCGTCGCGGCCGGCGACGACGCCGGCGCGAGCGCGGAGGCCCGGCTGTTCGCCGCTCTCTCGGCCGCGACGGCGGCCAGTGTGCACCGTGCGCTCGGGCGGCACGACGACGCGACGGCCTACGACAACCGCGGGCTGGGGCTCGCCGACGCCCGGCCGGAGGCGGTGTTCGACGCGCTGCTGGGCCTGGCCTCCGACGCGGTCGGGCTGGGGCAGGCCGAGGAGGCCGCCTCCCGCCTGTCCGCCGCCGCCGACCTGGTCGGGGACCGCGACGAGTGGTGGCGCCAGCGGGTGCGGCTGGACTGGGTGCGTGCCGAGGTCGCGCTGCTCGATGGCCGGCCCGACGACGCCGTCGAGGCGGCCGGCGACGCGGTCGGTCGGGCCGAGCAGGCGCGGGCGCCCCGACACGTCGCGAAGGGACTCCTCTTCCAGGGCGTCGCACGGCTCGAAGCGGGATCACCAGCCGCGGTCGAGACGTTGCGCCGGGCCGCCACCCTGGCCGAAGGTCTCGGCGCGCTCCCGGTGAGCTGGCCGGCGCGCGCACTGCTCGGCGCGCTGCTCGGCGACGACCCGGAGGCCGCCGCCAGCTTCGCCGCCGCTCGCGAGGCCGTCTCGGCGATCGCCGACGACCTGCGCGAGGACCTGCGCCGGCAGTGGCTCGCGCGGCCGGACGTCGCGGCGCTGGGCAGAACCTGACGTTTGGTCGCGCGGAACAGCAGCCGGCGAACCCTCCAGTTGCGGGGCCGGCCGGCCGATGAGACTGCAGACGGCACGGGGGCGCGGCACTGGGAAGGGGCCATGGCAACGGTCCTCATCTGTGACGACCACGGGCGCGTTCACGGCGGTCTGCACCGGCAGGTTGCCGATCTCCCCGGCGTGGACCGGGTGACGACGGCGGCCACGGTCGACGAGGTGCTCGCCCGCTGGGGCGCCGAACGCCCGGCGCTGGTCCTCATGGACCTCGACCTCCCGGGCCTCGGCGGTCTCGAGACCACCCGGCGACTGGTCGCGGCCTACCCCGAGGCGACCGTCGTGGTGCTCGCCGCCGACGGCGACCGCGAGTCCGTCGCCCAGGCGATCGCCGGCGGGGCCCGCGGCTACCTCGTCAAGAACGCGTCCGCGACCGAGCTCGGCGCCGTCATCGCCGGCGCGCTGGCCGGCATCGCCGACGTCATCCCGGCCCAGGCCACCCCCGCCGACCGTCCGCAGCTCACCGAGCGGGAGCAGCAGGTGCTCGAGGGCATGGCGCAAGGGCGCACCAACGCCGAGATCGGCCGCGAGCTCTACCTGTCCGAGGACACCATCAAGACCCACGCCCGGCGGCTGTTCCGCAAGCTCGACGCCGGTGACCGCGCGCAGGCCGTGGCCCTGGGGTTTCGGCACGGTTTGGTGCGTTGACCGGGGCTTCTGCGTCTACGCTGAAGTCGGCTGGCCACGTACCTTCCGCCCCGGTGGCCGCAGGTGTTACCTGTCGTCGGAGCGGATGAGGGCGTGAGTCACACGTCTGCCGTAACGGATGCGGATCGACGAGCGATGAGGTGGGTGGTGGACGACGACGCGCTGGTCGCCCTCACCGCCGAAGCCGTGCGGGGCGATCGAGCGGCTGCCGGCGCACTGCTCGCCCACTTCCGTCCCGCCGTAGTCCGCTACTGCCGGGCCAGGCTAGGCCGTGTCGCCGGGACCTACGACATGGCCGACGACGTGGCCCAGGAGGTGTGTCTCGCCGTGTACACCGCGCTGCCGCGGTACCGCGACGAAGGCCGCCCCTTCGCGGCCTTCGTCTTCGGCGTGGCCGCGCACAAGATGGCCGACGCGTGGCGTGCCCACGCGCGCATCCCGATCCCGCACCAGGAGATCCCCGACGACGTCGACCCGCAGCCCGGTCCCGAGCAGCTGGCGATCGCCGGCGACCAGGTCCGGCGCGCTCGCGAGCTGTTGGGCCAGCTGCCGCAGCAGTCCCGCGAGGTCGTGCTCATGCGCGTGGTCGCAGGTCTGTCGGCGGAGGAAACCGGTGCGGCGCTCGGCATGAGCCCCGGCGCGGTGCGCGTGACCCAGCACCGCGCGCTGCGCCGGCTTCGCGGCCTGGCCGCGGAGGTCGTCGGATGACCGACCTGCCCGACTGGGACGAGACTGTGAGCGTCGCAGCGATCGCGCTCGACGACATGATGGTCGAGGCTCTGGTGGCCGGCGACCTCGCCGACGACGGCGACCCGGCTCTTACGTTGCTCGCCGCGCTGCGCGCGGACGTGGCCACCGGGCCGGGCAGCGACACGGCTGCGGACGCCGGGCTGACCGTCGTACCCCTGCGGGGTCCGTGGCGGCACCGCGCCCGCCGCTTCTCCCGCGGTGCCGTCGCTGCGAGCGCGGCGGTGATGACCGTGCTGTCTGCGGGCGGGGTGGCCGCCGCGAGTGTCGGCGCGACACCCGGCAGCGTGCTCTACCCGGTGCGCAAGGTGCTCATGGGCCCGGTCGAATCGCCGCTCGACTCGGTCTACCGGCTGCTCAACGGGGCGCGCGACGCACTCGACGACGGCAACCCGGTGGCCGCGCAGTCCAAGGTGACCGCCGCGCGTGACCAGCTGCAGTCGATCGGGGTCGACGCCGCCCAGGCGCGCGCCGATCTGTCGCAGCTCGAGACCGCGGTCGCCGCGGCCCAACCCGCTCCGTCGACCGCCGCGCCGGCCGCCGGTTCGGCGGCGCTGCCCGCCGCGCCTCCCGCCGATGCAGGCACCGGGGACGGGGCGGCCGGGCCGGCTACGGCCCCTGCGCCGACGACGGCGACCACGGTCGACCAGGGCACCCAGGTCGACAGCCAGGCCTCACCGGTGCCGTCGGCGACCACCGGCACCGACCCGAGCGCCAGCCCCTCGCCCTCGCCCTCGGCGACGCCGTCCCCTTCGGCCTCGGCCAGTCCCACCGGTTCGCCGTCACCGGCGCCGACCGGGCAGCAGCAGCCGCGCACCGTGACTTCACCGTCACCCGGCCCGGCGGAGACCCCGGTCGCCGGCGGCTGATCAGCCGCGCCCCGTGGCCGTCGGGTCGTCGCGGTCGGCACGATGCTCAGCCGGCACGATGCTCGGCCGGCGCGTGCTCAGCCCGAGGAACGGCCGCCCTGGGGGCGGTCGGGGCTCGGGTCGACCGGCTCGTCGTCGGCGTCGAGCACCCCGTCGGCGAAGCCGCGGGCGTAGTCCCAGCTGACGTAGTCGGCCGGGTCCGGGCTGAACGCCGGCTCGTGCACGCGGGTCTGCCCGGCGTCGAGCAGGTGGCGCAGGTTGCCCGCCAGCAGGTCCCAGGAGAAGTAGTGCGGCTCGCGGCAGTCGTCGCAGTCGACGACCAGCCCGCGCACGGCCCGAGGCTCGAGCAAGGCGCGGAAGACCTCGAGGTCCTCGAGGTCGGAGAGGATCTCCTCGCGGTCCTCGGGCGTCAGCGGCTCGGGTTCCTCGTCACCGTCGTCGTGGTCGGCGTCCCACTCGGGCTGCCAGTCACGCGCCGGGTCGCTCGGATCGCCCGCGAACGGGTCGAGAGGCGCGTCGTCCTGCATCGATCCACGGTAGCGCCTGACCGCCCGAGCGGAAGGCCTGCGCGCGGGACGGTGACCTGCCCACGTCGTACCGGGGAAGTGCCGGTGCCGGCGACTACGATGGGGCGACAGCGATCCCGGCGGGCCGCGGCGACCCGGCCCGCGGGGCCACGGGCGGGAAGGTGCCATGGACGGCGACGCGTTCAGCGACCGCTTCGACGACAAGCTCAGCCTGCTGGGGCTCACGTTCGACGACGTGCTGCTGCTCCCGGCGGCCTCCGAGGTGCTGCCGAGCGAGGTCGACACCGGCAGCCGGCTGTCCCGCAACGTGACGCTGCGGTTGCCGTTGCTGTCGAGCGCCATGGACACCGTGACCGAGGCGCGCATGGCGATCGCCATGGCTCGCCACGGCGGCGCCGGCGTGCTCCACCGCAACCTGTCCGTCGAGGACCAGGCGGCTCAGGTCGACATCGTCAAGCGCTCCGAGGCCGGCATGGTGACGCACCCCGTGACCTGCGGCCCCGACGACACCCTCGAGACCGCGCTCGCGCTGATGGCGCGCTACCGCATCTCCGGCGTACCCGTCACCGATCCCGACGGGCTGCTGCTCGGCATCGTGACCAACCGTGACATCCGCTTCGAGCGGGACCCTTCGCGACCGGTGCGCGACGTGATGACACCGAGCCCGCTGGTCACCGCGCCGGTCGACGTGTCCCGCGACGACGCTCTTGCCCTGCTGCGCCGCAAGAAGGTCGAGAAGCTGCCGCTGGTCGACGACGCGGGCCGCCTGCGCGGGCTCATCACGGTCAAGGACTTCACCAAGAGCGCGGAGTACCCCGACGCCACCAAGGACCCCGAGGGCCGGCTCGTGGTCGGTGCCGCGGTGGGAGTCGGTGACGACGGCTACAAGCGGGCCCAGGCGGTCATCGAGGCCGGCGCCGACTTCGTCATCGTCGACACCGCACACGGCCACCACCGGGCTGTTGCCGATCTCGTACGCCGGCTCAAGGGGGCCGTCTCCGTCGACGTCATTGCCGGCAACGTGGCCACTCGCGCGGGGGCGCAGGCACTGATCGACGCAGGCGCCGACGCGATCAAGGTCGGCGTAGGCCCGGGCTCCATCTGCACGACCCGCGTGGTGGCGGGGGTCGGCGTGCCGCAGGTGACCGCCATCCACGAGGCCGCCAAGGCCGCCCGGCCGGCCGGCGTCCCGGTGATCGCCGACGGCGGCATGCAGTACTCCGGCGACATCGCCAAGGCGATAGCGGTCGGCGCCGACACGGTCATGCTGGGCAGCCTGCTCGCCGGGGTCGAGGAGAGCCCTGGTGAGCTGCTGTTCATCAACGGCAAGCAGTACAAGTCCTACCGCGGCATGGGCTCCCTCGCCGCGATGGCGAGCCGCGCCGCGGGGGAGCGCTCCTACTCGAAGGACCGCTACTTCCAGCACGACGTGCTCTCCGACGACAAGATCGTCCCCGAGGGCATCGAAGGCCGGGTGCCCTACCGGGGGCCGTTGTCCGCCGTGGCCCACCAGCTCATTGGGGGCCTGCGCGCCGCGATGGGCTACTGCGGCGCGGCGACGATCCGCGGGCTGCAGGACGCTCAGCTGGTGCGCATCACGGCCGCCGGGCTCAAGGAGAGCCACCCGCACGACGTGCAGATGACCGTCGAGGCCCCCAACTACTTCGAGCGCTGAGGCTCATGACTGACGTGGAGATCGGGGCCGGCAAGACCGGCCGGCTGGGTTACGGCTTCGACGACGTGGCGATCGTGCCGTCGCGCCGCACTCGCGATCCCGAGGACGTGTCGATCGCCTGGCAGGTCGACGCCTACCGGTTCGAGCTGCCGTTCCTCGCGGCGCCCATGGACAGTGTCGTCTCGCCGGCCACCGCGATCGCGATCGCCCGGCACGGCGGGCTCGGCGTGCTCGACCTCGAGGGGTTGTGGACGCGCTACGACGACCCGGAGCCGCTCCTCGCCGAGCTGGCGGCTCTGGACGGCGTCGAGGGTGAGCGGCGGCTGCGCGAGCTCTACGCCGAGCCGGTCAAGGAGGACCTGATCGGCGCCCGCATCAAGGAGGTTCGTGACGCGGGCGTCATCGCGGCCGGCGCACTGTCGCCGCAGCGCACCGCGCGGCTGCACAAGGCCGTGCTCGACGCGGGCGTCGACCTGTTCGTCATCCGGGGCACCACCGTCTCGGCGGAGCACGTCTCGACGCAGGAGGAGCCGCTCAACCTCAAGCAGTTCATCTACGAGCTCGACGTGCCGGTCATCGTCGGCGGCTGTGCGACCTACCAGGCGGCGTTGCACCTCATGCGCACCGGCGCGGCCGGCGTGCTCGTCGGATTCGGAGGAGGCTCGGGCCACACCACGCGCGACGTGCTCGGGGTCGGGGTGCCGATGGCGACCGCGGTGGCCGACGTGGCCGCGGCCCGACGCGACTACCTCGACGAGTCCGGCGGTCGTTACGTGCACGTGGTGGCCGACGGCGGCGTGGGCCGCTCCGGCGACCTTGCCAAGGCGTTCGCCTGCGGCGCCGACGGCGTGATGATGGGCTCGCCGCTGGCCCGGGCCGCGGAGGCGCCCGGCCGTGGCTGGCACTGGGGGGCGGAGGCCCGGCATCCGCGGCTGCCCCGCGGCCGGCGGGTCCACGTCGGCACGGCCGGTTCTCTCGAGGAGATCCTCGTCGGCCCGTCGGGCGTCGCCGACGGCACCATGAACCTCGCCGGTGCCCTACGCCACGCGATGGCGACCACGGGCTACTCCACGCTCAAGGAGTTCCAGCGCGTCGAGGTCGCTGTTCGTGGTTAGGCCCGACCTCAGCCGAGGCGCTTGCCTCGGCACAGCTCGAGGAGGGTGAGCGCGAGGGCCGAACCCGGCTGCCCCAGCGCCTTCGCGTAGCGGTCGACGATCTGCAGCTCGCGGCCGTGCTCGACCCGGCGGCCCCCGGCGGCGATCCGCGCCTGCTGGATGCCGCGGCTGACGGCGATCCGCTCCTGCACCAGCGCGACGATCTGCGCGTCGAGCTCGTCGATCCGGGTGCGGCCCTGGGCGATCACCTCGTCCGGTGTCTCGGCGTCGGGCGTCACGTCGGAGATCATCTCTGCACTCATGTCTGCTCCATCGGGGCGGGCACCGCACCGGCTCCCGACGCGACGAACGCCCCGGAGGTCGGCCCGGGGCGTCGAGGGTGTCTGGTCAGACGGCCGCGACGGCTACCGGTGGCCGGTAGCCATAGAAAAATCGGGTGGCGGCGGACGTCACGCCGACGAGCATACGCCGCCACCGCCGTACGATGAAGCCTCTTCGGCCAGCGGGGTGGATGTGAGCACCGATTTCGACACCGTCGTCGTCGTCGACTTCGGGGCGCAGTACGCCCAGCTGATCGCCCGCCGGGTCCGCGAGTGCCACGTCTACAGCGAGATCGTGCCGCACACCGCGACGGCCGAGGAGATCCTCGCCCGCGGGCCCAAAGCCGTGATCCTGTCCGGCGGCCCCGCCAGCGTCTACGCCCCCGACGCACCGGCGTACGACGCCGGCATCTTCGCCACCGGCGTGCCGACGTTCGGCATCTGCTATGGCTTCCAGGCGATGGCGCAGGCGCTCGGCGGCGAGGTCGGCCGCACCGGCGCCGCGGAGTACGGCGGCACCGCGCTCACCGTCACCACGCCCGGTCGCCTCTTCGCCGGGCTCCCGGTCGCGCAGGCCGTGTGGATGTCGCACGGCGACGCGGTCACCGCCGCGCCCCCCGGCTTCACCGTCACCGCGACCACGCAGGCCACGCCGGTCGCGGCGTTCGAGGACCCCGCACGCGGCTTCTACGGCGTGCAGTTCCACCCGGAGGTGCTGCACAGCGAGCACGGCATGCAGGTGCTGCGGCGGTTCCTGTACGACGGGGCCGGGTGCCGCCCCACCTGGACGATGGTCAACATCGTCGAGGAGCAGGTGGCCGCGATCCGCCGGCAGGTCGGCGACAAGCGCGTCGTCTGCGGCCTGTCCGGCGGCGTCGACTCCGCGGTCGCGGCGGCTCTCGTCCAGCGGGCCGTGGGTGACCAGCTGACGTGCGTGTTCGTCGACCACGGCCTGCTGCGCCAGGGCGAGGCCGAGCAGGTGGAGCGCGACTTCGTGGCGTCCACCGGCGTGCGCCTGCATGTCGCCGCCGCCCAGCAGCGTTTCCTCACCGCACTCGCCGGCGTCAGCGACCCCGAGGAGAAGCGCAAGATCATCGGCCGGGAGTTCATCCGCGTCTTCGAGCAGGCCGCTCGTGAGGTCGCGGCCGAGGAGCCGGTCGAGTTCCTGGTGCAAGGCACGCTCTACCCCGACGTCGTCGAGTCGGGCGGGGGCGCCGGCGCGAGCAACATCAAGAGTCACCACAACGTGGGCGGACTGCCCGACGACCTGGCGTTCGAGCTCGTCGAGCCGTTGCGGGCGCTGTTCAAGGACGAGGTACGCCGTGTCGGTGAGGAGCTCGGGCTGCCGCCGGAGATCGTGTGGCGCCAGCCGTTCCCGGGCCCGGGTCTCGCCATCCGCATCGTCGGTGAGGTGACCGCCGACCGGCTCGCGACCCTGCGTGCTGCCGACGCCATCGCCCGCGAGGAGATGTCGCGCGCCGGCCTCGACCGCGAGATCTGGCAGTGCCCGGTGGTGCTGCTCGCCGACGTGCGCTCGGTCGGCGTGCAGGGCGACGGGCGCACCTACGGCCATCCCGTGGTGCTGCGCCCCGTCACCAGCGAGGACGCGATGACGGCGGACTGGGCGCGGATCCCCTACGACGTGCTGCAGCGGGTCTCCACCCGCATCACCAACGAGGTGCGAGCGGTCAACCGGGTGGTGCTCGACGTCACGAGCAAACCCCCGGGCACGATCGAGTGGGAGTAGCTCAGATGTCGCTGCCGCTCGGAGTGGGTGACGGCGGCAGCTGCCAGAACTCGCGGCGGTAGTGCAGCAGGGGTTCGCCCTGCCCCAGCCGCACCCGCTCGACGATCCCGGTGACGATGGTGTGGTCGCCGCCCGGCAACACGTCGGCGGCGCGGCACTCGACGACGGCCAGCGCATCGGCCACCACGGGCCAGCCCATGGCGCCGTCGTCCAGCGGGTCGCCGGCGAACTTGTCGTCGCCCTTCGCGGCGAACCGCAGCGCCAGGTCGCGGTGGTCCGGCCGCAGGATGCTCACCGCGAAACCGTCGGCCGCGACGAACGCGGGGTGGGAGTCGGCCTCCTTGCCGACGCACAGCAGGACCATCGGCGGGTCGACCGACAGCGAGCAGAACGCGCTGGCGGTGAAGCCGCGTGGCTCGCCGCCGGCGTCACGCGTCGTCACGATCGTGACGCCACTCGCGAAGCGCGACATGGCGTCACGGAAGTCCTGCGACAGGTCGGCCACCGGCGCGCTCAGGCCGTGTCCACGACGAAGTACGCCTCGGCCAGCCGGCCGGCGGGCCAGCCGGCCTGCTGGGCGTTGCCGCCGAGCCATCGGTGCAGCAGCCCGTCGAGGTCGGCGACGCCCTCCATCTGCGACGCGTGCGCGCGCAGCGCCGCGACCTTGCGGTCGTAGACGTCGGTGACGTCGACGTAGTGGTTGACCTCCGCGTTCGACATCACCCAGGTCTCGGCGACCGACCACTCCTCGAGCCCCTCCTCCATCAGCTCCGGGAAGGCGAAGGGGTTGCGCGCGTCGGGGTAGACGGCGCACAGCGTCGCCTCGCCGGCGGCCAGGTGGTCGGGGTGGCTTGCCGGCATCCGCACCAGGTTGCGGTGCGGGCTCTGGCACAGCAGCCGCTGCGGTCGAACCTGGCGGATCACCCGTGCGATGTCGCGCCGCAGCGGGAAGCTCACCGCGAGGCGGCCGTCGGGGTAGCCGAGGAACACCACGTCGTGTACGCCGACCTCGGCGGCGGCGGCCCGCTGCTCGGCCTGGCGGATCGGGCCGATCCGGTCGCGCGGCACGCTCGGGTCGAAGCCGCCCGCGTCGCCGTCGGTGATCACGCAGTAGGTCACCTTGATCCCGGCGCCGGTCCAGGTCGCGATCGTCCCTGCCGCGCTGAAGTCGACGTCGTCCGGGTGGGCGGTCACGACCAGGGCGCGCTCGACCTCGTCATCGCTCAGCACGCGGGCCAGGCTACCGACGCGCACGCCCTTTCCTGTCAGGGCGGCCACGTACGCTCGGCGTACTCATGGAAATCGACGCCGCCGCCCTCCTCGAGGGGCTCAACCCGCAGCAGCGGGTCGCGGTCACGCACGCGGGCGGCCCGCTGCTCGTGATCGCCGGAGCAGGATCCGGCAAGACGCGGGTGCTGACCCACCGGATCGCGTGGCTCATCGGCGAGCGCGGCGCGCATCCCGGGTCGGTGCTCGCGATCACGTTCACCAACAAGGCCGCCGCGGAGATGAAGGACCGCGTCGCCGCGCTGGTGGGCAACCGGGCGCGGATGATGTGGGTGTCGACGTTCCACTCCGCGTGCGTTCGGATCGTCCGCGCGGAGGGCAAGCGGCTCGGTTTCACCAGCAGCTTCTCGATCTACGACGCCGACGACTCGCGCCGGCTCATGACCAGCGTCGCGCGCGACCTCGACCTCGACCCGAAGCGCTTCCCGGCCCGGTCGCTCGCCGCCCAGGTCAGCAACCTGAAGAACGAGCTGGTCGACTGGGAGAGCGCCCGCGACCGCGCGCAGGGCCCCATGGACAAGACCGTGGCCGAGGCCTACGCGCTCTACCAGCGGCGGCTGCAGGAGGGCAACGCGCTCGACTTCGACGACCTGATCATGACGACGGTCAACCTGCTGCAGGCGTTTCCCGACGTCGCGGAGCACTACCGGCGGCGGTTCCGGCACGTGCTCGTCGACGAGTACCAAGACACCAACCACGCGCAGTACGTCCTCGTGCGCGAGCTGGTCGGTGCGGGACCCGACCGCGCCGAGCTGTCGGTCGTCGGCGACGCCGACCAGTCGATCTACGCGTTCCGCGGCGCGACGATCCGCAACATCCTCGACTTCGAGGACGACTACCCCGACACCACCGTCGTGCTGCTCGAGCAGAACTACCGGTCGACCCAGACGATCCTGTCCGCGGCCAACGCCGTCATCGCCCGCAACCCCAACCGCAAGCCCAAGAACCTCTGGTCCGCCGAGGGGGGTGGCGAGAAGATCGTCGGCTACGTCGGCGACAACGAGCACGACGAGGCGGCGTTCGTGGCGACCGAGGTCGATCGCCTCACCGACGACGAGGGCCACGCGCCCGGCGACGTCGCGGTCTTCTACCGCACCAACGCGCAGTCGCGGGTCTTCGAGGAGGTCTTCGTCCGGGTCGGCCTGCCCTACAAGGTCGTCGGGGGCGTGCGCTTCTACGAACGCCGCGAGGTGCGCGACGCCCTGGCCTACCTGCGCGTGCTGGCCAACCCGCTCGACACGGTGTCGCTGCGCCGCATCCTCAACGTGCCGCGCCGCGGCATCGGGGACCGCGCCGAGGCTTGTGTCGCCGCGCTGGCCGAACGCGAGCGGATGCCCTTCGCCGAGGCGCTGCGCCGCGCCGACGAGGCGCCCGGCATCGCGACCCGGTCCCTCAACGCGGTCAACGACTTCGTGGCGTTGCTCGACGACCTGCGCGGCCTGGCCACCGACGACACCCCGCCGGCCGACATCCTCGAGGCGGTGCTCGACCGCAGCGGCTACCTTGCCGAGCTGGCGGCGAGCACCGACCCGCAGGACGAGGGCCGCGTCGACAACCTGCAGGAGTTGGTGTCGGTCGCCCGGGAGTACGACGAGCGCGTGCAGGGCGGCACGCTGACCGAGTTCCTCGAGCAGGTCTCCCTGGTCGCGGACGCCGACGAGGTGCCCGACGCCGACGGCGGCGTCGTGACGTTGATGACCCTGCACACGGCCAAGGGGCTGGAGTTCCCGGTCGTGTTCCTCACCGGCATGGAGGACGGCGTCTTCCCGCACCTGCGCTCGCTCGGCGACCCGGCCGAGCTGGAGGAGGAGCGCCGGCTGGCCTACGTCGGCATCACCCGTGCTCGCCAGCGGCTCTACCTGAGCCGCTCCGTGGTGCGCTCGGCCTGGGGCGCACCGACCTACAACCCGCCGTCGCGTTTCCTCGACGAGATCCCGGCCGAGCTGGTCGAGTGGCAGGGGCGCACCGAGCCGGCGGCCACGACCGTGGCCCGCTCCCTGGAGGGTGGCTCAGGACGTCGCGGTGCCGGTCCCGGTCTGCGAACTGTGCTCACGTTGAGCCCGGGGGACCGGGTGACGCACGATGCGTTCGGCCTGGGCACCGTGGTGTCGACGAACGGTGTCGCCGAACGCGCCGAGGCCAGCATCGACTTCGGCGGCGATGTCGGCGTGAAGCGGCTGCTGCTGCGCTATGCCCCCGTGCAGAAGCTCTGACGGGCGCACCCGGCGCCCGAGCGCGCCACCCAAGGCCGGCAGGCGCAGCGGCCTCGGCAGCAGCAGGAGCAGGTAGCTCGCGCCGATCAACGCCGCACCGGCCACCGCGTCGGCGAGGAAGTGGTTGGCCGTCGCGAGCACTACGAACACGGTCACCAGCGGATGCAGCGCGACCAGCGCCCGCTGCCACCAGCGGCGCAGCATGGCGCCCACCGCGACCGCCGCCCAGACCGCCCACGCGACGTGCAGCGACGGCATCGCGGCGTAGATGTTGGCACTGGTCACCTCGACCGACCCGACGTGGAACGGGTTGAGCACCGCGACCGAGTCGACGTAACCGGGCAGCAGCCGGGGCGGGGCCACCGGGTAGAGCCAGTAGACGACGAACGCGATGCCGCTCGCGACGAACAGCGCGTTGCGATGCCGCAGGTAGATGTCGGGCCGCCAGGCGAACAGCGCCGCCAGCACCAGCCCGGTCACCAGGACGTGCGCGACGACGTAGTAGTAGGCCGCGAAGCCCTCGATCCACCCGATGCCCGCCACCCAGTGGTTGAGCGTCGAGGTGGCGTGGCCGGCGGCGTCGATCCACCACTGCCGCACGGTGTGACCGTGCTGGAGGGCGATCGTGCGGGTGTCGGGCCGGAGGTTCCGGGTGGCGTCGTACAGGTGGTAGAACGCGGCAACCAAGATGAGCTGCGCCCACCAGCGCGGCCGACCCCGGCGTCGCATCAGCAGGTGGGCCAGCCACCCGCCCCGCGACGCCTGTGGTCGATCCACCCGTCACATCCCGTCGTTCGCTACCGCCGAAGCAAGATCTTGCCTCACCGTAGGCCTCTCGCGCAGCAACAGGGCCGAGACGGCGAAGCTCGGCCTCAGATCCGTACGCCGCGCTGTGCGAGGAACGGAATCGGGTCGACCTTGACGCCGTTGACCCGCACCTCGAAGTGCAGGTGGGCGCCGGTCGCGTCACCCGCAGCGCCCACGAGGGCGATGACGTCGCCGGCGTGCACCGGGCCGGAGGTGCGCACGTAGCGCGACATGTGGCCGTAGGCGGTCACGGTCCCGTCGTAGTCGCGGACGAGGATCAGCGTGCCGTAGCCGGCTTCCGGCCCGGCGTACATGATCGTCCCGTCCGTGGCGGCGCGGATCGGCGCACCGTAGGGGGCGGCGAGGTCGATGCCGTCGTGCATGCGGCCCCACCGCATCCCGAACGGCGAGGACAGCGGGCCGTCGGCGGGCAGCACCCAGTGGTGCACGGGCGGTGGTGGCGCGGGGGCCGGCGCCGGCGGCTTCACGACGGTGGCGGCCGGGACGACGGCGGGCCGCAGCGCGGAGCGGCTCGCGGCCCGGTCGGCGTGCCGGACGAGCAGGTGCGGGGTGATGTCCGCCGCGCTCGCGCTGGCGGTCACGGCGGCGGCGGGGCTGTGCGACGCCATCGCGCCGAAGACGGCCATCGCGATGAACGCAGGTGTGACCAGGATCGTGGCCTTGATCTGGCTCGCAGAGGGGCGCAGCCGGCGCAGCGACGCGCGCAGGCCCGAGAGGCCGCGGGTGCGAGACAGGGCGGACAGCGGCGAGGGCACGGTGTCGAGATCCCAGCGGTCGGGGGCGTGGTGAGCAGCCTTCGGCCGCGGCAAACCCAGGGGATCCCCTGCTCAGGGGCCCACGTTGGTGGGCTGGCCGGCGACGGACGCGAACGCAGCCTACGGTCGCGATTCGCGCCCGAGCAAACGAGGTACGCCGGTTTCGTCCGTTTTTCAGCCGAAGGGGCGACCTCGGACCACCGGAATCGGGGAGGTCAGGTGGCCCGTGCGGACGGCCGCGCCCGCTGACCGGCGGGGTGTCGTCCCGTCCGCTCGGCAGGTTCGCTCGAAGCCGTGGCCGTGGCGAGCGGGCGCGGCAGCGTCGTGACGCCGTGCTGCCGGGTGCTGCCGTCGTGCTCGAGGTGAGCCAGGGCGGTGCCGATCGCGTGGACGACGCCGCCGTTGATCGGCAGCGACAGGTGGCCGACGCCGCGGACGAAGATGTTGCTGGCCGACAGGTCGGGATGCTCGATGCGCGCGCTGGTCATCGGTGCCACGCACTGGTCGAGGTCGGTCCAGAACGCGAGGAAGCGGGTGCGGCAGTCGGCCGCGGGCTCGGCCAGCTCGCGCATCAGCCTGCTGCCGGGCAGCAGCTGCCGGCAGATGCGGCGGGGGAACATCCGGGCGACGTGGGTGCCGCCGTGCGGCGAGCCCATCGTGACCAGCGTGTGGACCCGGGCGTCGCCGGCCATCCGCTGCACGTAGTAGCGGGCGATGATGCCGCCGAGCGAGTGGCCGATGATGTGCACCCGCTCGTAGCCCGTCTCCGCGCAGAGCCGCTCGACCTGCAGGGACAGCTGGTGAGCCGCCTCGCGCACGTCGCGCAGGAACGGTGAGTAGTTCATGGTGTGCACGCGGCCGAAGCCCCGGCGGTGCAGCGAGCGGCGCAGCACCGTGAAGATCGACCGGTTGTCGACCATGCCGTGCAGCAGCAGGATCGGCGTGCCCGCGGCCTCGATGTCGTTCTCCAGCAGGCCACGCTGCTGCGGCGGTAGGCCGGTGAGCGTGTAGCGCTCGACCCGGCGGCGGCTGCGCTCGGCGATCACGCCGAAGGGGTAGGTGGCGACGTGGGCGGTGAGCCAGGCGGCTTCGATGGCGGCGCCCCGCAGGCCGGTCGAGGACAGCAGCGTGCGGGCGCCGCGTTGCACCGGATCGGTCACGCCAGTCCTCCCGACCTCTGGGCGCCGGCTCCGTGACGACCGCCACGGCACCGCAACTCCGAATTGCATTCGGCTTGCCCGACGCACGTTAGTGAAAACGTGAGGCCGGTCTCGGCATTTCAGGTTGTGTTCATAAAACTACTCACGGTAACCAGTGGCGGTTTACGCCGTACCGTCGGAATTGCGTGGCAATGTTCCGGGCAACGGGGCCGCCCACCGGGCCCGGCGCGCGGCGAGCCGCGCCCGCTGCGGCGTGTCGCCGAGGTCGCGTAGCCGCGCGGCGACGGTCGCCCTCAGGGTCGCCGGGTTGCCGTCGACCGGCGTCGCGAAGCCCAGCGCGTCGAGGTCCGCCGGCCGCACCCCCATCCGGGCGGCCGCCTCGGCGGTGGGCAGCTTGAGCGCCGAGCCGGCACCCTCGGGGCCCAGGGCGGCGAAGTAGCCCGTGGGGGTGACGAGGACCGTGTCGGTGGTCGCTGCCGCGAGTGCCCCGCCGGACCCGCCTTCGCCGTGTACGACGGCGAGGCTCGCCGAGCGGCAGCGCAGCACCGCGGTGAGCGCCTCGCCGATCGCCGGAGCGAGCCCGCCGGCCTCGCTCGGCGCGGTGGGGTCGGCGCCCGGCGTGTCGACGAACGTCAGGAGATCGGCCCCGAGCCGGTCGGCGGTCCGGGCCGCGCGAGTGAGCAGGCGGAACCCGGCGGGCCCGGGGCGCTCGCCCCGCCCGGCGGCCAGCGCCACCCCGACGGTGGGCCGGTCGGCGGCGCTGCGCCCGACGACCGCGCGCACGGTGGGGTCGCTTCCGCGCAGCTCGACCGGCCCGTCGAGCGCGGCGGACAGGAGGTCGGCACCGCTCGGCCGCTCGGCGCGGGCCGCCGCCACCTGGGCCCAGCCGTCACGGTCCGGGGCCTCGACCTCGGCGGGCGGCTCGACGCGGCCGTTGCCCGGCGGGGCGAGCGCGGACAGCGCGCGGCACAGCCAGCTGCCGACCTGCGGGCCGGGCGCCACCGCGTCGACCAGCCCCGCGGCGTAGGCCCCTTCGGCGGTGTGGCTGCCTGCGGGCAGCGGCTCGCCGGTCATCGCCTCGATGACCCGCGGCCCGCTGAAGCCGACCGTCGCGCCGGCCACGGCGACCCGCAGGTCGGCTTCGCCGCACACCGCGATCCAGATGCCGCCGGTCGTCGGGTGGTCGACGACCGACAGGTGCGGCAGGCCGGCCGCCGCGACTTCCTCGAGGGCCAGCGCGGCGCGGGGGATCCCGACGAGTGCGGCCATCCCCTCCTGCAGCCGGGTGCCGCCGGTGCGGACGAACGTCACGAGCGGCAGGCGCTCCTGGACGGCTTGGGCGCAGCCGGCGGCAAAGGCGTCCGCCTCGCGCTCGCCGAACGTGCCGCCGAAGACCGAGAAGTCCCAGACGGCCGCGACCACGCGGGCCGTTCCGATCCGGCCGGTCCCGCACCGCACGGACTGGCGCGGGTGGTAGCCGGGCCAGCCCAGCGGGTTGCGGCCGCCGGCCTTCGGCGCAGGCAGGTCGAAGCCGGCGAGCACGGCGTCGCGCCAGTCCTCGCCCCTGCCGCCGCCGTTCACAGGCGGCTACTCTGCCATCCGAGTAGAGGGAGGCTGGCATGGCTGCAGGTTCCGGCGCGCCCGTCCGGGTCGTCGTGGCGAAGCCGGGGCTCGACGGGCACGACCGCGGTGCCAAGGTCGTGGCCCGGGCACTGCGCGACGCCGGGGTCGAGGTGATCTACACCGGTCTGCACCAGACGCCCGAGCAGGTCGTCGAGACCGCCATCCAGGAGGACGCCGACGCGATCGGGCTGTCCGTGCTGTCGGGCGCGCACATGACGTTGTTCCAGCGGGTCGTCGAACTGCTCCGCGAGCGCGACGCGGCCGACATCGTCGTCTTCGGCGGCGGCATCATCCCCGACGCCGACATCCCGCAGCTCAAGGCCATCGGTGTCGCGGAGGTGTTCACGCCCGGCACGCCTACGCACAGCATCGTGGAGTGGGTGGCCGCCCACGTCGGCACGCCCAGCGCGGCGTAGCGCCGATGTACGCCGCGGAGCACGCGGGCCGTTTTCCCGACCAGCCGGCCATCGTCATGGCCACCGGCGGCGAGGTCGTGACCTACCGGGAGTACGAGGACCGCGCCAACCAGGTCGCGCAGTTCTTCCGCTCGCTCGGGCTGCGGCGGCTCGACCACGTGGCGATGTTCATGGAGAACCACCCGCGGCTGCTGGAGGCGCAGGGCGGCGCCGAGCGCACCGGGCTCTACTACACGCTGGTCAACTCCTACCTGTCCGCGGAGGAGGTGGCCTACCTCGTCAACGACAGCCGGGCCCAGGTCGTCGTCACGTCGGCCGCGAAGCGCGACATCGCCCTGCGGCTGCCCGAGCAGTGCCCCGGCGTACGCCGCTGGCTGATGGTCGACGACGACGACCCGCCGGCGCCCTACGAGTCCTACGCCGAGGTCATGGCGGAGTTCCCGATCACGCCGGTCGACGGTGAGCGCGTGGGTGCGGCGATGCTGTACTCCTCCGGCACCACCGGCCGGCCGAAGGGCATCCTGCGCCCGCTGCCGGACCAGCCCGCCGCCCAGCCGATCGGCGTCATGGACTTCGTCAAGGCGATGTTCAACTTCCGCGAGCAGCAGATCTACCTCTCGCCGGCGCCGCTCTACCACTCGGCACCGCAGGCCAGCGTGGCCGCGACGATCCGGCTCGGCGGCACCGCGGTGATCATGGAGCACTTCGACCCGGCGCACTACCTCGAGCTGGTCGCCCGGCACCGGATCACTCACTCGCAGCTGGTGCCGACGATGTTCTCGCGGATGCTCAAGCTGCCCGACGAGGTGCGAGCCGCCGCCGACGTCTCCTCGCTGGAGGCGATCATCCACGCCGCCGCGCCCTGCCCGGTGCCGGTCAAGCAGGCGATGATCGAGTGGTGGGGCCCGATCATCCTCGAGTACTACGGCGCCACCGAGGCCAACGGGTTCACCTGGTGCAACTCCGAGCAGTGGCTCGCGCACCCCGGCACCGTCGGCAAGGCCGTGCTCGGCGAGGTGATCATCCGTGATGAGGAGGGCAAACCGCTGCCGACCGGGGAGCCGGGCACGATCTGGTTCCGCGGCGCGACGAACTTCACCTACTGGCAGGACCCGGAGAAGACCGCGGAGTCGCGGGACGCGACCGGTACCGAGAGCACTGTCGGTGACGTCGGGTACCTCGACGACGAGGGCTACCTCTACCTGACCGACCGCAAGAGCTACATGATCATCTCCGGCGGGGTGAACATCTACCCGCAGGAGACCGAGAGCCTGCTCGTGACTCACCCGAAGGTCTTCGACGCCGCCGTCATCGGCGTGCCCAACGAGGACCTCGGCGAGGAGGTCAAGGCCGTCGTGCAGCTCATGCCCGACGTCGCGGCCGGCCCGGAGACCGAGCGCGAGCTGATCGCGTTCTGCCGCGAGCACCTCGCGCACTTCAAGTGCCCGCGCTCGGTCGACTTCGTCGACGAGCTGCCGCGGCTGCCCACGGGCAAGCTCTACAAGCGACTGCTGCGCGACCAGTACTGGACCGGCCGCTCGTCGAGCATCGTGTAGCCCAGCCCGTAGCTTCTGGCCGGTTCCGGGCCGAGCATCGCAAGGCCGTAGGCGTCGGGTGCGACAGCAGACAAGCGACCGAGAACGTCGCGAGGCGACGGCCTGGGATCGGCTAGCCCACGTAGGGCTCGAGCAGGTGCCAGTCAGGCACCGGCAAGGTGAACGCCGACATGTCCGGGTCGAACTCGAACTGCTTGATCTGCCCGTAGGGCGAGGTGCCGAAGTCGTGCAGGGCGCCGAACGACGCGGTGATCTGGTCGGGCAGGTTGGTCGCCGCCCCGAGGCTGTACGCCGCATCGGTCGCCGCGAGCGTGAACCGCACCGCGTGGCCCTTCGGGAACCGGTGGGCGAACGCCGGGAGCCGGATGTCGACGGCTTTCGTCAGGTCGGCGTTGGGCACCCGCACCGGGGCGACCAGCCGGTTGACCAGCGTGGAGCTCCCGTCGGGTGCGACGTCGTAGACCTTGGCGAAGACGATCAGGTCCTGGCCGTTGACGTGCGACAGGTGCACGTGCGCCGTCGGTGTCCCCACCGAGTCGACGTCCGCGCGGAGCGGGGTGGACGTCCACGACGCCGACTCCAGCGGCACGTCGTTGGCCGGGATGCCGTCGAGGCTGCCGGGGCAGGGGGTGCTGGCGCCGGGTCCGGTGCAGTTGGACGTCTCGGAGTAGGCCGGCGCGCCCAGCCGGTAGAAGGCGGCGCTGCCGGTCGACGGCGCGAGCCCGGGAGCGACCATCGCCCCGCCGCCGGACAGCAGGTACGACGCGCCCTTCTGCGCCGGGAACGCGGGCGCGGCGGCGTACTGCGCCACGTCGGAGCCCTTGCCGCCGTCCGGTACCCAGTTGCGGTAGTAGGCGAAGCCCGGGCCGGTGTCGACCTGAGCCCCCCGTAGCCAGCGGTCGAACCATGTGAGCACCCGCTGCGAGATGTAGCCGTGCTCGAGGTCGGTGCTGTCGAACTCGCCCTCGCCGGGCTGGCCGGGGTAGCCGCCGTGGCCGGATGACGACCAGATCATCGCGACCGGGACCTTGGCGGTTCGCAGCGCCGTGTAGGTGGCGATGGCCTCGCTCAGCGGGAACAGCGTGTCGCTCTCACCCTGCACGAGCATCGTGGGAGTGCGCAGCCGGCTGATCCACGAGGCGCCTGAGGAGCCGGCCAGCAGGGTGCGGCCGGTGCCGTCGAGCGTCCCGGCGGCGGCCACGGTGGCGTAGACCTGGCACATGATCGTCGGGAAGCCGGGGCAGGCGGCGGCGCCGGACGGGTCTCCGGCCGCGAGCTTCTCCTGCGGGCAGCCGCCGTTGCCCTGCGCGGGTTGCGCGTTGCCGGCAGCGAACAGCTGGGAGACCCACTCCGCCTTCATGACCCCGTCGGTCGGTGCCTGCAGGTCGAACTCTCCGTGACCCGGGACGATGCGGTCGTTGGGGATCAGCGCGTGCTGCAGGGAGTTCCAACCCCAGAACGGCACGATCGCGCGCACCCGCGGGTCGTGCTCCGCGAGGAGCGGCTGGATGCCGCCGCCGTAGGACTCGCCGACCATGCCGACGACCGGCCCGCGCGCGTCGTGGAGCACGTCCGGGCGCGGGGCCAGCAGCTGGGTGATCAGCGCGCTGATGTCGCCGACGTCGTAGGCAGCACTGTCGAGGCGGATGCAGCCGGACGACGCGCCGAAGCCCTGGGCCGTCCACGCCAGCACGACGTAGCCGTGCGAGGACAGGAAGCGGGCCCAGTTGACGACGTTGCCGCTGTCCTTGCTGCCGCCGAACCCGTGGGTGACGAGCACGGCCGGAGCCGGGTGGCGCGCCGTGGCGGTCGGAGGCACGTAGAGGGTGGTGTCGATAACGGCGACGTGCTTGCCGTCCGGGCCGTCGTGGACGGTGACCTTCGCGGCGTGGGTCGCCGCCTGCGCGGGCGCGGCCGACGCACCGGGCAGCATGGCGAGCGTCGTGCCGGCGAGCGTCGCGACGAGGGCGAGGCCGAGGCTCGCGCGCAGCCGCGTGGAGAGGGCACCTCGTCGGCGAGCCACTCGACATCTCCTTCGTCCTGTCGGCCGATCGCGGCCCCCGCCACGGTTCAACGACGTCTGTTGCCGTGAGTTACGCCACTGTGGGGATACGCCGGTCGCCGGCCGACTCCTGCCGGCCGGCTCGCGAGGGGCCGTGTCGGTCGGCCCGCGAGCCGCTGGATAACCTCGGCCCGCCGGCCGGGCGCGAGGCGGCGGGCTCATTCCTGAGGGGACGTGCGTGGACCTTTTCGAGTACCAAGCGAAGGCGCTGTTCGCGTCGTACGGCGTGCCGGTCCCGACCGGCAAGGTCGCGACGACGCCCGACGAGGCGCAGCGCATCGCGGCCGATCTCGGCGGCCGGGCCGTGGTCAAGGCCCAGGTCAAGACCGGGGGCCGCGGCAAGGCG
Organism: Mycobacteriales bacterium; assembly: GCA_035690485.1. Taxonomy (NCBI): domain Bacteria; kingdom Bacillati; phylum Actinomycetota; class Actinomycetes; order Mycobacteriales; species Mycobacteriales bacterium. Next base: position 22,996 of record DASSKL010000077.1, read on the forward strand.
GGTGGCGTCAAGGTCGCCGACGACCCGGCGGACGCGAGGTCCAAGGCCGAGGCGATCCTCGGCATGGACATCAAGGGTCACACCGTGCACTCGGTGCTCGTCGAGCAGGCGAGCGACATCGCGGAGGAGTACTACGCGTCGTTCCTGCTCGACCGGGCCAACCGCACGTTCCTCGCGATGATCTCCCGCGAGGGCGGCATGGACATCGAAGAGGTCGCTCGCACCAAGCCCGAGGCGCTCGCCCGGGTGCCGGTCGACCCGCTCACCGGTGTCGACCGGGCCGGCGCCCGCCGGTTGGCGGAGCAGGGCAAGCTGCCGGAGGCGGCGCTCGACGGCGCGGCGGAGCTGATCGCGAAGCTCTGGCGTGCCTTCGTCGAGGAGGACGCGACGCTCGTCGAGGTCAACCCGCTGATCCTCACCGGCGACGGCCGGGTCGTCGCGCTCGACGCGAAGGTGACCCTCGACGACAACGCGCGGTTCCGGCACGACTGGGACGCCTACGCCGACAGGAGCGCGGTCGACCCGCTGGAGCAGCAGGCCAAGGACAAGCACCTCAACTACGTCAAGCTCGAGGGCCAGGTCGGCATCATCGGCAACGGCGCGGGGCTGGTGATGTCGACGCTCGACGTCGTCGCCTACGCCGGCGAGGAGTTCGGCGGGGTCCGGCCGGCGAACTTCCTCGACATCGGCGGCGGCGCGTCCGCGGAGGTCATGACCTCGGGCCTGGAGATCGTGCTGTCCGACCCGAGCGTGCGCAGCGTGTTCGTCAACGTCTTCGGCGGCATCACCTCGTGCGATGCGGTGGCCAACGGCATCGTCACCGCGGTGCACGGGCTGGCCGACCGCGGGGAGCCGGTGACCAAGCCCCTCGTCGTACGCCTCGACGGCAACAACGCGGCGGAGGGCCGGCGGATCCTCGCCGAGGCGGGCCTCGACGTGGTCCGGCCGATCGACACCATGGACGGCGCCGCCCGGCTGGCGGCCGAGCTCGCGGCCGCGGGCTGATCGCGGGAAGGGCAGAACAGTGGCGATCTGGCTCGATGCCAGCAGCAAGGTCCTCGTGCAGGGCATCACCGGCTCGGAGGGCACCCGACACACCCGGCGGATGATCGCGGCGGGCACCAACGTCGTCGGCGGGGTCAACCCGCGCAAGGCCGGCACCGACGTCGACGGCGTCCCGGTGTTCGCCAGCGTGGCCGAGACCATGGAGAAGACCGGGGCGGACGTCAGCGTCGTCTTCGTGCCGCCCGCGTTCGCGAAGGACGCCGCGATCGAGGCGATCGACGCCGGCATCCCGCTCTGCGTCGTCATCACCGAGGGCATCCCGGTGCACGACTCGACGGCATTCTGGGCGCACGCCTGCGCCAACGGCAACAAGACGCGGATCATCGGGCCCAACTGCCCGGGCATCGCCTCGCCGGGGCAGAGCAACGCCGGCATCATCCCGGCCGACATCACCAAGCCCGGGCGCATCGGCCTGGTCTCCAAGTCCGGCACCCTGACCTACCAGCTCATGTACGAGCTGCGCGACGTCGGCTTCTCGACCTGCGTGGGCATCGGTGGAGACCCGGTCATCGGCACCACGCACATCGACGCGCTCGAGGCGTTCGAGGCCGACCCCGACACCGACGCGATCGTGATGATCGGTGAGATCGGCGGCGACGCGGAGGAGAGGGCGGCGGCGTTCGTCAAGGACAACGTGCGCAAGCCTGTGGTCGGCTACATCGCCGGCTTCACCGCGCCCGAAGGCAAGACGATGGGGCACGCGGGCGCGATCGTCTCCGGCTCATCCGGCACCGCCGAGGCCAAGAAGGAGGCGCTCGAGGCCGTCGGCGTGCGGGTCGGAAAGACGCCGTCGGAGACCGCGCGGCTCATGGCGGAGGTCATGCGCGCCTAGACCCGGGGCCGCGACCGGGACCCGGGAGCAGGTCCTGGCCGCCCCGGCGGCGTGGCAGCGAGCGATCGCACCGTCACGCTGCGACAGTGGTGGCTGTGACGGATGTGACTGCCGGTGCCACCAGGGCGGTCGACCATCCCCGGTCGATGCCGGCCGTCTGCGCGGGCGCGGCCGGCTGGGCCGCCGCGATCGGCGTCGCGCTCGCGCTGACGATCGCGCTGGTGGCCTGGGCCGCCGACCCGCGGTCGGGGGCCTCGGTCGCCGACGCCGCGCGCTACGCGCTGATGCTGTGGCTGGTCGCCCACCACGTCGCCCTCTCGGTGCCGGACGGGACGCTCGGCCTGGCGCCGCTCGGGCTGATGGCGGTCCCGCTCGCCCTGCTCGCGCGGGCCGGCCGGGCCGTGGCGCGCGACACCGCGGTGGCGACACCCTCCGACGCGGCGCTCGCCGCGGCTGCGGTCGCGGCGCCCTACGCCCTGGTCGTCACCGTCGGCTGCAGCGTCGCGGCGACCCGCGACGTGACGCCGTTGCTACCGACGGGGCTGGTGGGCGGCGCGTTCGTCGGCTTCGTGGGCGCCGGCTTCGGCATCGTGCGTGAGGCCGGTCTTGCAGCGGCGCTGACCGGCCGGTTGCCCGACGGCGTACGCCGGTCGCTGCGTGCGGGTGGCGTCGCGACCGCCGGGCTTGCCTGCGCGGGGCTACTCCTGACGCTGCTCGCGGTCGTCTGGCACGCGGGCCGGGTCGCCGACGTGCAGTCCGCCCTCGGCGCCGGGCTCGTCGGAGGCACGGCACTCGTGCTGCTGTGCCTGCTGCTGCTGCCCAACGCCGCGATCGCCGCGGTCGGCTACCTCGCCGGTCCCGGCTTCGCCGTCGGGTCGGCAACGACCCTGTCGCCGTTCGGCGTCCATCTCGGCCGGGTGCCGGAGGTGCCGCTGCTCGGCGCGCTGCCCGAGTCGGTGCCTGCGCTCGCGCCGTTGCTGCTGCTCGTGCCCGTGGCGGCCGGCGGCATCGCCGGTTGGCTGCTGGTCCGGCGCCGCGCCGACGGCGCCGTCCTGGCGGCCGCGATGGAAGGACTGGGAGCGGGCGCCGTGGCGGGGGTGGCGATGGCCCTGCTGGCCCTGCTGGCCGGCGGCCCCGCCGGCGGGCGCCTGATGGCGGCCGTCGGCGCCTCGTCGTGGCAGGCAGGGCTGGCGGTCGCCGGCGAGGTCGGTCTGCCCGCTGCCGCGGTCGCCGCGGCCGCGCTCTGGCTGCGCGCGTCGCGATCCGGGTGAGCTCCTGCACCGGGCCGGTGCGCGGGTTCGCACCGGAACCGGAGGGGTGACGCCGGCCGGGTTGGGCCCCCGGCCTTCGGTAGGGTCCTGTCGTGACCGCCCGGCTCGTGGTGCTCGTCTCGGGGTCGGGGACCAACCTGCAGGCGCTGCTCGACGCCTGTGCGGACCCGGCCTACGGCGCCGCCGTCGTCGCCGTGGGCGCCGACCGCGAGGACATCGAGGGCCTGCGGCGGGCCGAGAAGGCCGACGTCCCGACGTTCGTCCTGCGGGTCAAGGACTTCACCGAGCGGGCCGACTGGGACCGCGCGCTCACCGATGCGGTCGCGGCCTACCGGCCCGATCTGGTGGTGCTCGCCGGGTTCATGAAGCTCGTCGGCCCGGCATTCCTGGAGCGTTTCGGCGGCCGCACGGTCAACACCCACCCGGCGCTGTCACCGATGTTCCCCGGGATGCACGGACCCCGCGACGCGCTGGCCTACGGGGTGAAGGTGACGGGGTGCACGTTGTTCCTGGTCGATGCCGGCGTGGACACCGGCCCCATTGTCGCGCAGCGCTGGGTCGAGGTCGACGATGACGACGACGAGGCGACGCTGCACGAGCGGATCAAGCAGGTGGAGCGGGCGATGCTCGTGGACGCCGTCGGGCGGATGGCGCGCGGCGGCTGGACCGTGACCGACAGGAAGGTGCGGCTCGGATGAGTGACCAGGGGCGGCGTCCGATCCGCCGCGCGTTGGTGAGCGTCTACGACAAGACCGGCCTGGAGGACCTCGGCCGCGCCCTTGCCGCGGCCGGCGTCGAGGTGGTGTCGACCGGCTCGACCGCTGCCCGGCTTCGCGACGCCGGCGTGGCGGTGACCGCCGTCGACGAGCTCACCGGGTTTCCCGAGTGCCTCGAGGGACGGGTCAAGACCCTGCACCCGAAGGTGCACGCCGGGATCCTGGCCGACCTGCGCAAGACCGACCACGAGCGGCAGCTGGCCGACCTCGGCGTCGCGCCGTTCGAGCTCGTCGTCGTCAACCTCTACCCGTTCCGGGAGACCGTCGCGAGCGGGGCTGCGCCCGACGACGTGGTCGAGCAGATCGACATCGGCGGGCCGACGATGGTGCGCGCCGCCGCGAAGAACCACCCGTCGGTCGCCGTCGTCGTCTCACCCGACCGCTACCCCGACGTCGTGTCGGCTCTCGCCGGCGGCGGCTTCACCCTCGAGCAGCGCACCCGCCTGGCCGCCGAGGCGTTCGCGCACACCGCGTCGTACGACGCCGCCGTGGCCTCCTGGTTCGCCGGCGTCGGCGCGCCCGACGAGACCGCCCGTGACACGGGGTTCCCCGACGTGCTGGCCGCCACCTGGTCGCGGGCCTCGGTGCTGCGCTACGGCGAGAACCCGCACCAGCGCGCGGCGCTCTACCTGACCGACGGTGGTGAGCCGGGCCTCGCGCAGGCCGTGCAGCTGCACGGCAAGGAGATGTCCTACAACAACTACGTCGACACCGACGCGGCCCGGCGCGCGGCCTACGACTTCGCCGACCCCTGCGTCGCGATCATCAAGCACGCCAACCCCTGCGGCATCGCAGTCGGCTCCGACGTCGCCGATGCGCACCGCAAGGCGCACGCGTGCGACCCGGTCTCGGCGTTCGGCGGGGTCATCGCGGTCAACCGGCCCGTCAGCGTGGCGATGGCCGAGCAGGTCGCGGAGATCTTCACCGAGGTCGTCGTCGCTCCTGGCTACGACGAGGGCGCGGCCGAGATCCTGTCCAAGAAGCCGTCGATCCGGCTGCTCGTCTGCCCGCCGCCCGCCACCCGCGGCGGCATGGAGATCCGCCAGGTGACCGGCGGGCTGCTGCTGCAGGACCGCGACACGATCGAGGCCGACGGCGACGACCCCACCGCGTGGACGCTGCAGGCCGGTGACCCGGTGGACGAGGAGACGCTGGCCGACCTCGCGTTCGCCTGGCGGGCCTGCCGGTCGGTGAAGTCCAACGCGATCCTGCTGGCCGCCGGCGGCGCGACCGTCGGGGTGGGCATGGGCCAGGTCAACCGGGTCGACGCGGCTCGGCTCGCGGTGACGCGGGCGGGTGACCGGGCCCGCGGGTCGGTGGGCGCCAGCGACGCGTTCTTCCCGTTCCCCGACGGCTTCGAGGTGCTCGCCGAGGCGGGGGTCCGCGCGGTCGTCGAGCCGGGCGGTTCGGTTCGCGACGAGCTCGTCGTCGCGGCGGCCAAGGAGGCCGGCGTGGCGCTCTACTTCACCGGTACCCGGCACTTCTTCCACTGACGACCGGCGCGCCGTGCCCTGACAGAATGGCGGCATGAGCGCCCGCCTGCTGCCCGGTGGCCCCGTCGCCGAGGCCGTGTTCGCCGACCTCGCGCCGCGCATCGAGAAGCTGCGCGAGATCGGCCACCCGCCGGGCCTGGCCACCATCCTCGTCGGCGGTGACGAGCCGAGCGCCCGCTACGTCGCGATGAAGCAGGCGAAGGCGGTCGAGCTCGGTTTCAACCCCGGCCACCACGCGCACCTGCCTGCCGAGACGACGCAGGCCGAGCTGCACGCGACGATCCGCCGGTTCAACGAGGCCGGCGACGTCGACGCGATGCTCCTGCAGTACCCGATCCCCGGCCACCTCGACTACGAGCGAGCGCTCTACGAGATGGATCCCGACAAGGACGCCGACGCCGCGCACCCCACCAACATGGGACGCCTCGCGCTCGACATGCCGGGGCCCAAGCCGTGCACACCGGCCGGCATCGAGGCGATCCTCGCGTTCTACGACATCCCGGTGGCAGGCGCGAACGTCTGCATCGTGGGCCGGGGCTTCACGATCGGGCGGCCCCTGTCGATCCTGCTGTCGCAGAAGCGGCCCACGGCCAACGCCGCCGTGACGCTCGTGCACACCGGCGTGGCGGACTGGGCCGACTACACGCGCCGCGCCGACGTCGTGATCGCGGCCGCCGGCGTCCCGGGCATGATCCGGCCGGAGCACATCCGGCCGGGCGCCACCGTCATCGGCGCGGGCGTGCGTTACGAGGGCAAGAAGCTGCTGCCCGACGTCGACGAGACCTGCGAGGACGTCGCCGGCGCCATCACGCCGCGCGTGGGCGGGGTGGGCCCGACGACGATCGCGATGCTGTTCCGCAACTGCGTCGAAGCGGCTGAACGTCGAGTCTGATCGGGCCGGTCAGGGGCGGTACAACTAGCCGGCTTGCCGGACTTGGTCCTCTGCGTCCGGTGGTTGCGGCCGTACGACGCCGACGGCGATGACCTCGTTGGCCAACCGGCCGCGCCGGTTGCCGCCTTCCTGGATGCGGAACTTCTGGTAGAGCCGCAGCAGGTGCTGCTTGACGGCTGCCTCGGTGACGACGAGCTCCTGGGCGATGTCGCGAGCCGTGGCGGGAGCGACGAACGCCTCCTGCCGCAGTGCCGGGCGGCACAGTGCCTGGAGCACCTCCATCTCCCGGCGGGTGATGTCGGGTGCGGCGACCCGGCCGATCTCGACGGTGTCCTCGCCGAGCGCGTCCTCCGACGGCAACCCGCCCACGCGCCCGCGGGCGGCGCCGAAGCTGATGACGTCGCCGTCGATCAGCACCCGGCGCCCGACCGACCGGCCGTTGACGCGGGTGCCGTTGGACGACAGGCCGAGGTCCGAGACGTAGCAGTGCGGACCCCGCCGCACGATCTCGGCGTGCAGCCGGGACACGCTCGGATCGCCGAGGCGGATGTCGACCCCGGGACCGCGACCGACTGTGGTGACCTCTGCGCGGAGCTCGAACACCTCCCCGGTGTCCTCCACCCGCAGGTACGGCGTCTGCATGAGCCTCCTCGGGGAGCGGTACTCCCGTGACGGATCGGTGACGGTTACCTGCTCGTTACCCCTCGCTGCTCCGACCTCAACACCATCTCGTGCACCCGTTGCTCACTACACTCGGCCCGCCATGACCCGACTTCACGGGCGACGCCGGATCGACCCCCTGCTACCGGTGGCGCTCGGTGTCATCGGCGGTCTCGTGCTGACGTGGCTGCACCACCCACGCGTCGGCATGTACGCCATCGCCGCCGCGCTCGGCGCGGCGGCGTTGCTGCGGCTGCTGCTGGCGCCGGGCGACGCGGGCCTTCTCGTCGTACGTAGCCGGCTCGTCGACGTCGTCGCGCTCGGGATCCTCGGGGCGGCCGTCGCCGTCGTCGCGAGCGTCACGCCGTTCCCCCCGCCGGCGGGCTAGCGCGGATCCTTGGGTAGCCTGCGAACAGGGTCCCGGCACGAGTAATAGCAGTCCGCGGCGACGGCAACCCCGCCGCCGCGCATGGCGCGCCGTCGCGTCGGGCACGGCAACAGGGTCCTGTCGGTCCCCTCACCAAGGGGCCGGGAGACGGCCCATCACGGCAGGAGACCGCACCTCATGGCTGGATCCACCCACCGCGTGACCCTCATTCCCGGCGACGGCGTCGGTCCCGAGCTGACCGAGGCGACCCGCCGGGTGCTCGAGGCCGCGATCGCGACGGCCGGCGGCAGCTTCGACTGGGACGTCCACCACGCGGGCGTCGACATCATGGAGGAGAAGGGCACCCCGCTGCCCGACGACGTGATCGCGTCGATCCGCGACACGAAGGTCGCCCTCAAGGGCCCGATCACCACGCCGATCGGCACCGGCTTCCGCTCGGTCAACGTCGCGCTGCGCTTCGAACTCGACCTCTACGCGTGCCTGCGGCCGTGCAAGACCTACCCCGGCGTGCGCACCCGGTTCGACGACGTCAACGTCGTGATCGTCCGCGAGAACATGGAGGACCTCTACCGGGGCATCGAGTTCAAGGAAGGCACCCCGGAGTCGAAGAAGGTCATCGACTTCCTCAACGGCGAGTTCGACAACAAGAAGATCAGCGCCGACTCCGGCATCTCGATCAAGCCGATCAGCCGCACCGGGTCGGAGCGCATCATTCGCTGGGCGTTCGAGTACGCCCGGGCCAACGGCCGCAAGCGCGTCCACTGCGTGACGAAGTCCAACATCATGAAGTTCACCGACGGGCTGTTCCTCGAGGTCTTCCGCGAGATCGCCAAGGACTACCCCGACATCGACCCGTGGGAGAACCTCGTCGACGCGACCTGCATGGGCCTCGTGCAGCGGCCGGAGGAGTGGGACGTCCTCGTGCTGCCCAACCTCTACGGCGACATCCTCTCCGACCTCACCGCCGGCATGGTCGGTGGTCTCGGCGTCGCTCCCGGCGCCAACATCGGCGACGAGATCGCGGTCTTCGAGGCCACCCACGGCTCCGCGCCGAAGTACAAGGGCCAGAACAAGGTCAACCCCACCGCCATGATCCTCTCCGGCATGCTCATGCTCCGTCACCTCGGCGAGGGCGCGGCCGCGGACCGGCTCGAGCAGGCGGTCGGCGCGGTGCTCGGCGAGGGCAAGAGCGTCACCTACGACATGAAGCCGACGCGTGACGACCCGACGGCCGTCGGCACGTCGCAGTACGCCGACGCCATCATCGAGAAGCTGCAGAGCTAGGAGGATCCGGTTTCCATGGCACGTTCGGGCAAGGTGACCGTCGTCGGGGCCGGGTTCTACGGCTCGACGACCGCGCAACGGTTGGCGGAGTACGACATCTTCGACGAGGTCGTTCTCAGCGACATCGTCGAGGGCAAGCCGGAGGGCTTGGCGCTCGACATCGCGCAGAGCCGGTCGATCGAGGGCTTCGAGACGAAGGTGCGCGGCGTCACGACCGGGCCCAACGGCGAGGGCTACGAGCAGACTGCCGGGTCCGACATCGTCGTCATCACCGCCGGCCTGCCGCGCAAGCCGGGCATGAGCCGGATGGACCTCATCGAGACCAACGCCAAGATCGTGCGGGCGGTGACCGAGCAGGTCGTCAAGCACTCGCCCGATGCGGTGCTGGTCGTCGTCTCCAACCCGCTCGACGAGATGACAGCCCTCGCGGCCAACGTGTCGGGCTTCCCGAAGCACCGCGTCATCGGCCAGGCGGGGATGCTCGACACCGCGCGCTTCAAGCAGAAGGTCGCCGACCGCCTCGGCGTGGCGACCGCCGGCGTGGAGGCGATGACTCTCGGCAGCCACGGCGACACGATGGTGCCGGTGCCGTCGCTCGTCCGGGTCGACGGCAAGCCGATCCGCGATCTGCTCTCCGAGGCCGAGATCGACGACCTGGTGCAGCAGACCCGCGAGGGTGGCGCCGAGATCGTGGCCCTGCTCAAGACCGGCTCCGCCTACTACGCCCCGTCCGCCGCGGCGGCGCGCATGGTGCAGGCGGTGCACCAGGACAGCGGCGCCACCATGCCCGTCTGCACCTGGGTCGACGGTGCCTACGGCATCTCCGGCGTCTTCCTCGGCGTCCCCGCCCAGCTCGGGCGTGGCGGCGTGAAGAAGGTCGTCGAGCTCGACCTCGCCGACGACGAGCTCGCGGCCCTGCGCCAGGCCGCCGAGGCGGTGCGCACGAAGCAGGCGGACGTCGCCAACCTCTGACGTGATCCGGTCTGCGGTTCCTGCCACCATGGTGTGCAGACATGGACGACCCGTGCAGTAGTAGCGACGTGGGCGTGACCCGGTGATCTGGGTCAACGTCCTCGTCGTGCTCGCGCTGATCCTCGTCGAGGCACTGTTCGTGGCCTCGGAGATGGCGCTGGTCTCCCTGCGGGAGGGGCAGATCCGCGCGTTGGGTGAGCGGAGCCGCCGCGGCCGCCGGGTGCAGCGGCTGGTCGAGGACCCCAACCGTTTCCTCTCGGCCGTCCAGATCGGCGTCACGTTGACCGCGCTGCTGTCCTCGGCGTTCGGCGCGGTGACGCTGTCCGACTCGGCGTCCTCGGGCCTGCGAGGCCTGGGGCTCGCGCACACGCCCGCCCGCTGGATCGGGTTCTTCGCGGTGACGCTGCTGATCTTCTACGTGACGATGGTCATCGGCGAGCTCGCGCCGAAACGCCTGGCCCTGCAGCGATCCGAGGGCACCGCGCTGGTCGTCGCACCGGTCCTGGACCGCATCGCGATCGGCGTACGTCCGCTGATCTGGCTGCTGTCCAAGTCGACCAACGGCGTGGTGCGCTTGCTCGGCGGTGACCCCGGGGCCAACCGGCAGGCGATCACGGAAGAGGAGCTGCGCGGTCTCGTCACCGCCCACGAGTCGCTCAGCCGCGACGAGCGGGCGCTGATCGACGACGTCTTCTCCGCCGGCGACCGCCAGGTGCGCGAGGTCATGATCCCGCGCACCGAGGTCGCGTTCCTCGACGCGTCGATGACGATCGTGCGGGCGGCGAAGGACGTCGTCTCGATGCCCTACTCGCGGTTCCCGGTCGTCCGCGGCTCGCACGACGAGGTCATCGGCTTCGTGCACGTCCGCGACCTGCTCACGCCACCCGCCAACAGTCGCCGGGCGATGAAGGTGGCCGACGTGGCCCGCGAGGTCACCCTCGTGCCGGCGACGAAGCGCGTGCTGCCGGCTCTGTCGGAGATGCGCCGGGCCGGCGCCCACCTCGCCGTCGTCGTCGACGAGTACGGCGGGACCGCGGGCATCGTCACTCTCGAGGACCTCATCGAGGAGGTCATCGGCGACATCCGCGACGAGTACGACGCCCGCGGCGACGAGCCCAGGCGGCTGCGCGGCGGCGACGTCGAGGTCGACGGCCTGCGCAGCCGCGACGACTTCGCCGACGAGACGCAGCTCGAGCTGCCGGAGGGACCGTTCGAGACCGTCGCCGGCTACGTCATGGCGACCCTGGGTCGCGTGCCCAAGGTCGGCGACGTCGTGGAGATGCCCGGCGCCCGGCTGAGGGTCGCGGCGATGGACGGCCGCCGGGTGGCCCGGGTGCGGGTGACGCCGATCGCCACCGAGGAGCCGGCGAGCGAGTCGGCGTAGAAACGCGTGCGGGGTGCGCCCGGTGCGCCTGAAAGAATGCCTCCATGTCCCGCGTCCTGTCCGGCATCCAGCCGACCGCCGACTCCTTTCACCTCGGCAACTACGTGGGGGCGGTGCGCCAGTGGGTCGGGCTGCAGGAGGGCTACCAGGCCTTCTACTTCATCGCGGACCTGCACGCGATCACCGTGGAGTACGACCCGGCCGCCCTGCGCCGCCGGACCCACGTCGCGGCCGCGCAGTTGCTCGCTGCCGGCATCGACCCCGATCGGGCGACGGTGTTCGTGCAGAGCCAGGTGCCGGCCCACGCCGAGCTGGCATGGGTGCTCGGCTGCATCACCGGCTACGGCGAGGCGGGCCGCATGACGCAGTTCAAGGACAAGGCGGCCAAGCAGGGCAACCCGACGGTCGGGCTGTTCACCTACCCGATCCTGCAGGCGGCCGACATCCTCGCCTACCAGGCTTCGGAGGTGCCGGTCGGCGAGGACCAGCGTCAGCACCTCGAGCTCTCCCGCAACATGGCCGAGCGCTTCAACGCCCGCTACGGCCGGACGTTCACGGTGCCCGACGCGATGATCCCGGAGGTCGGCGGTCGCGTGATGGACCTCCAGGAGCCGACGAAGAAGATGTCGACCACCGGCGGCACCGCGCAGGGCACCGTCGGCGTGCTCGACCCGCCGGAGACGATCCGCAAGAAGTTCCGCATCGCCGTCACCGACTCGGGCACCGAGGTGCGCCACGATCTCAAAGAGAAAGCCGGCATCTCGAACCTGATCGAGATTCTCTCGATCATGGGCGGAGACGAGATTCCGGCGATCGAGGCGCGCTACGACGGCGGCGGGTACGGCGCGTTCAAGCAGGACGTGGGCGACGCGGTCGTCGCGGTGCTCGACCCGATCCGGGCTCGCTACGAGGAGCTTCGGGCCGACGAGGCGCAGCTCCACGCGCTCCTCGCCCGCAGCGCCGAGAAGGCACG